>JBAXBF010000357.1:0-3487 GCA_037142095.1 Chloroflexota bacterium | reverse complement strand
GCTCTCAGCATGACTAAAACCATGGCAGGATAAACAAAAAACATATGCCGCCAGCCATCATAAAATGTTGAGTGCAATAATAATCCGATTGTGATTGGCAAAAAGAGCCAGATAAGAATATAGACATCCTGCCATTGCAAAGAGCGTGAGATGGCATCCGTCGGATGGAATAACCCCCAAACCATCGTGATTAAACCCAGGATGGTGAAGATAAGATAACCTACCGGGGTTGTAATCAAAATCCAGGTAGGAATATAATGCCAGGGCAGGGCGGTCGCGGTAACAAATTCGCCGCGATAAAGAACCTTCCCGCCCCATGGATAATTACTCATGCGCTGCAAGGCATTAATAAATTCAGACGCCGGGTTGTGCCATAGAACTGGAGAGAAAAAAATTACCAATATTGCACATAAAATCAGATAATAAAAAAGGATAACAATTCGGTTATGAGAAAAATTTTTCAAGGGATTTAATCCCTGCAAGTTCCTAAAATTTAGGAGGATATTATTACCGCGCAGTTTTATCAATCCTTGACTAAAAAGACCAAACCCAACAGTCAGAACAGGGACGATGCCGCCTCCCAATCTGATCGTTACCAACACAGCGGAAGTAATTGCGTGCATGGTCGCCTTAAAGAAAGAAGGAGATTCGATGTAATACAGCAAAGAAAACGAGGCGATGATGAAAAAAGAAAGGAAAGGGATATCTTTCGAGTTATAGAAGCTATCTGCGAAGATTCGCGGATGCAATACCAATAAAAGGCACGCCATCAATCCCAAAAACCAGTTATTCGTTATTTTCTTCGCTAAGAAATAAAAGAAAACGACCCCAAGATAAAAAGTTAAAAAGACTCCCAGATGGCGGGTAAATATCTGTTCTGTTCTTAACATTCCGAGCGTAACGGCATGCAAGATGACTTCAAAAATCGCGCCATAATAGCGGTCATCAAAGTCAATAAGGGTTTTGTCACCAGAAATTACATAATTGTAGTTATGCTCCCCAATCGCCATTTGGGCTTCTTCATCATAGTGAGTGCCGTAATCACGGTAAATAGATAAACCTAGATAAAGAAAGCCGATAAAAAAGATGGGGACGATCACCCATTTTGCTTTTTGAAGCATGGAGGAAAAACGGATATTCTTCATATTTTCAGGAATGTAATAAATTGGTATGTCCGATCCATTATTCAATAACTAAAAATTAAGGGCATCCACATACACGTTGGTAAAATTCAGGTGGGTAGTCAATTCAATGTACTCGACTTGTCTGGCAATTTGCTCCGCCTTTTCCCTTTCCTTTTGGGACAGAAGTAATAATCTGGCACCCATCCCAGCCGCGTTTCCTACCTGCTTGAATCGATTCAATGATATCGAAGGGAACATACCAATCCGCACGGCATTTTCAACATCTAGATAAGTACCAAAAGCACCCGCGATGATAAATTCATCGATATCTTCGTAAGAAATACCTGTTAAAGTCAGCAATACTTCTATCCCGGCACGAATGGCGCCCTTTGCCAATTGGATTTCATTAACATCTTTACGATTCACGATCACATCGCGTCCATGTCCGGTTTTCCCGGCAGGAACCAATACAAACTCCCCCCCATTCTTGGTCGGGCGCATCCCAGGAATATCCTTTTTAATCCTACCGGCACTATCGAGGAAACCGACCCGGCGCATCTCAGCCACAGCATCCAATATTCCAGAACCGCACAAACCAACCGGCAGCGCGTCGCCAATCGTATGTATTCTAATGGCACCTTCATGAATTTGTACTTTCTCAATCGCGCCAGGCATAGCCCGCATTCCGTCGTGGATATGGGCACCCTCAAATGCCGGACCAGAAGCGCAGGAGCAACTTAACAAACGTCCACTACCGGCGCCTGTAGGCACATATAGACTGATTTCGGTGTTTGTTCCGATGTCTAACGCAACGACCGCTTTTTGCTTGGCTAATATACCGGAAGCGAGAAGCATCGACACATGATCGGCACCCACAAAACCGGCAATATTAGGTGGCATATAGATATACGCTCCAGGGGAAGCGAACACACCAACATCCGAAGCGCGAACATGGACTGAATTGCTAACTGCCGCGATGTAAGGTGCTTCGCCCAATTGGCGGACAGGCAGCCCAAGGAAAAGATGATGAATCGCCGTATTACCTACCACTGAGACTTCAACGATTTGATCCTGTTTGACTCCTGCTTGACCACACAGATAAGCCGTTAATTCGTTGAGCCGTTCTACCAATTTATATTGGAGTATTTTGCGGTTTTCTTCTGATTGGTTAGCAAACGCAATCCGGCTGACGACATCTTCTCCATACACCACCTGTGGATTGGTTAAACCGCCTTTTGCCAGTGTTTCTCCATTTTCCAAATTTACGAGATAAGCCGCCATTTTGGTCGTGCCAATATCTACTGCTAAACCCACAAGGAGACTGCCAGAAGGGAAAACGCCAATTATCTCATCTTGAAAGACTGCCAGACGAAGTGACCATGCCTGAGAACGTAACTGGTGAGAAAGGTTCCTCAGCACAGGTAAGTCAGCATGAAGGGTAGTGGCTCCACTAGAATTTATTCCATTACAAACCCGGGTAAGATCTGATTCAAGATCTTCCAAGTGGGGAGCATTCAATTGTAAATCAATTGATTTAACAATGGGATCAAAACCATCTCGATATGGATCAGACCCAACCCCTTCCAATTGTAGTCGCTGGGTTGTCGTCAGTGTCTCGGGAGGAATATCAATCTTGACATCCGATAATGGTTTCGATTGGCATGCAAGGCGATACCCAGATTGAATGTCATCTCTGGAAATTGCATTTTTCTCATCTTCAGTCAAGGGAGACAATATGCCGGATATCAAGCGGACACGACACTTACCGCACCATCCCTCGCCCCCGCATACGGATGCCATTTCCACACCCACTGATTGGGCGACATCAAGCAACGATGTATCTTCGTTGGCTTCCCCTCGTCTGCCAACCGGTTCAAGGTCAACTATGAGTTTTCTCTTCATTGAAAAATAACCTCAATAATAAAATCAATCTATAGGGTGGAATCTTACCATGAAGAAGGTTAAAAACAAAACGAAAAAGAGAAAATTATTCATAAATCACGCATGGCTTGCTTGACAGGTTAGGTTTGGTTTGCTAAAATCAAGTCGACTGTATTATTTTAATTCCTTCTATGTGGGGTCATTCGATCAATGAATTAATCGATTATTTCAAATGGTGACACGGAGACATGTAATCTCCGCCCGGTTTCGTGTGAATTGTTTAAGGAGAGTGATAACATGGCAAATAAAACTACGATTAAAATTGGACACCTGAGATTAACGGATCATCTTGTACTCGGTATTACCAAAAACAAGTTAGAAAGTGGCCAAGAAAAATTCGAGTATGTTGATTTGCAGACGCAATATTTCGCTGGATGGAATCCGCTCAAAGATGCATTAAAGGACGGTAGCGTGGATGCAGC
>JBAXBF010000356.1:0-3518 GCA_037142095.1 Chloroflexota bacterium | reverse complement strand
GAAGCAGTAATTCATCGTGAAACCATTTCAATTGTTCCATAATAACTCCTATAAATGCTTTGCAAGAAAAGTCAAAGAGATTATACTTGTATTTGCCTTTATTTTTAGTCGAAAACGATACTTTCATTCCTCAAAAGGAGGTTCATTATCTGATGACCTGTAAAATACAGTTGGCTTTGGATACTTTGGATTATGACCATGCTTTGTACCTGGCGCATATTATTAGTCCGTGGGTGGATATTTTGGAAGCTGGAACGCCTTTGATTAAATCTGTGGGTATTCAGATTGTCTCTCGTCTCAGAGAAGAATTTCCAGATAAACTGATCCTGGCAGACCTTAAATCCAGCGATGTGGGTGGCTATGAAGCCGAGATGGCGTTTAAAGCCGGGGCGGATATTGTAACTACCCAGGGGATTACCACATTGGCAACGATCCGTGAAGTGCAGTCCGAAGCCAATAAATGGGGCAGACGCTGTGAAGTTGACCTGACTGGTGTGGCGGATCCGATAGCCAGAACCAGGGAAATCAAGGCGTTGGGAGTATCGCTGGTGCTTTGTCATCGCAGTATTGATGAAGAGGTGACGAAGGGATCGCTGTGGAATGAAGAGGCTCTTAAAACGCTGGGCGGACTGTGCGATTTGGAGATCGATGTAGCCATTGCAGGAGGCATCAACCTTGAAGTTCTCGATCGCTTTGCGAAATTCCCATTATATGGGATTGTCGTCGGGCGGGGTATAACGGCTCAATCTGATCCGGCAGCCGCTGCACAAGCCATCATCCAGCGTGTTAAAGAACTTTGGTAACCATATAGGTTTCTACTTCAACTCCTCACTCAAAGCATTTAATAACTTGTCCATCATAGGGCGCAGAGCTTCTTCAGAAAGATGCTCTGCGCTTATGTTAACGGTCAATACGGGTGGATTACCGGGTCTGGCACTGGCGTTACTGTCAATTTGTTTGCCCTCATCCATACATTTTGCGATGGCAAGCCATGCGATTTCTCTTTTCTTCCATAGCTCAAAACCGGCTTTAGGATAAGCCCGGCAGGCGGCTTCAAAATAATCATTGGCAGATTTATTGGGATAAGAACGGGTCTCTTCAATTTTCGCCATAAAATCTCAATCCTTCTCTAAGTTTTGTTTTTCTTTTATTAATGCTTCGGCTAACCGTTCTGGAGGATATAATCTTTGCAGGCTCTGAACGGTTTTCAAATGAAATATCCACCCTTTTGGGGGCGTAATGAATGGAAACAAGGTTGCTTTTATATAATCGTCCCAGGGGATCTGGATTTTACCCAACATCGTTCGGATTTGGATCTGCTCATCCTTATTAAAGGGAATTTTGTTGTTCAAGTCTTGGATTAATAAATTAGATATGGTTAGATAATTTCTGCGGCTGATGACAAGCAGAAGTACATATAAAAGAATAATTCCATTAATATACAGGCTGTATTTTAAATACAAATCAAGCAGGGCAGTTCCCCCCGGACCTAAAAAAGATCGAACGACAATATATATCATGATCACAATCCATATTTGGGGCGGTCAGAATATGACCGCCCCAAAAGTTTCGACTATAACAATTCGAAATTTATTGCTCTCAAATTACTCTTTGGGAGCGCCAGCGGCGATTTCCCAGGCTCGCGGGTTTTTGGCATAGAAGAACCACACCACAACCAGGAGAACCAGGATAATTAAGACGCCGAAGATCCCCGCCATGCTTGACAGGGTAGTGAACAGCCAGCCGGGCCACAGGAAGCCGTCGGCGATGCTGGTGATCTGAGCTGCATTTTCGGGCATCTTGAATCCAGCCTGCTGGGCGGCTTGGGTGAAGAATGGGGACATCGTGGTCGCGATGTAGAAGCCGACCAAGAGTTCAAAGAAACCAGCAATGACCATGCGCACCACGTTACCGCGCATCAGAGGAGCCATCATGGCTACAACGAAGGGGATAACTGCCAGGTCTGCGAAGAGGATGACACGGTTGCCGGGCAGGATGATGCTCAACAGAATGGCGAGGGGCACTAAGATCAACGCTGAGGAGATAGCAGCCGGATGACCAATCAAGATGGCTGAATCGAGCCCGATGTAGATTTCACGTCCGCTTGCACGCTTCTGCATGAAGTCGCGGGCAGCTTCGGAAACGGGGATCAAACCTTCCATCAAAATCTGGACCATACGAGGCATGAGGAGCATGACGGCAGCAAGGTTAATACCGACCTTTAACACCTTGATCAGTACGTCCTGGAAGCTGCCAGAACCGAAGTATGCCAGCAAGCCGAGGATGATTCCGATAATTAAGCCAAGGATGACGGGATCACCAAATGTCCCGAATTTCTTCTGGATGGCTTCTGGGTCTGCGTCAAGGTCTTTCAAACCGGGGATACGATCAATAACCCAGTTGGTGACGATGGCGAACGGTACGCCTGGACCAGAGGACAAGTGCGGGATAGAAATGCCCGGCAGGTTGTAGAAGCTCTGGACGGCTTTGGCTGTCCAATCGGCGAAGAAGAGTGCCAGTGCGGCGGCTATGGCAGATGCGAGCAAACCGTAAGCAAGATTATTGGTTGCGATAGCGACCAGAGAACCAATGAAAGCAAAGTGCCAGAAGTTCCAGATGTCGATGTTCAGGGTCTTGGTGACTTTTGTTGCCAGAAGGACGATGTTAACCAGGATGGCGATCGGGATTACCCATAAACCAACTTGTGTACCGAAGGCGATTGAAGCCGCTGCCGGCCAACCGACATCCATGACGTCGCGCTGGATTTTAGCGTTTGTAACCATAGCCTGACCAACTTCGGTCAGCGTACCCCACATCAAACCGATGATGAGGTTGATCCCGACGAAAGCGACGCCGATGACGACGCCGGCACGGAAAGCACGCCCGGGTTTGGCGCCCAAAATTAATGCGACAAAAAAGATGATGATCGGCAAAACGACCGTAGCACCTAAACTGTCAATAACTGTTTTTAATGCGGTAAGAAAGGCATCCATTGAATAATCTCCTTTGATAATCTTGAAAACAATAAAAATAAATTGATTTGAACCGTTTATAAATAAAAATTATGATTGAAGCTTATTGATGATTTGGTTTATAACATCCTCCTTTCCAATACCAGTTAGAAACGCCAGGGTATGAATGACTGGAATACCAAGGTCACTCGGTACCTGCGTTGTCGTTACGATAAGATCGATTCCGGAAAGCTGTGTTCGGATTTCCGCGGCTTTGCATTGGCGGGTCTGAACGTCTATCCCTTTCGCCTTTAGAGCCTCTTCAATCCCTTTTGCTACGACTGTCGAGGTTGCGATCGCTGTTCCACATGCTACTAAGATAGTTTTCTTTGCCATGATTATCTCCTTTACCTCAAATAATATTTTTTAGGGTGTTTCAAATAACATTCCCCTATATATTATAGTGCGGAATCGCTTTCATCGTAAAGTCCCCAAATTGTGAAGTTGTGAAATAATTTTTATAAAGTGAAATAAATTTCAGGGACATTGGAATAATATCATATTTTA
>JBAXBF010000355.1:0-3521 GCA_037142095.1 Chloroflexota bacterium | reverse complement strand
AAAGGAATATCCTTTAAATAAAAATCCATTCGGGTTTTCCTAATTATTTTTCCTTAAGAATATTGACTCGATGTCCAGCTTTATATAATGCAGCAAGAGCCCGTTCGAGGTCTTTGTCTCGGATTAAGAAATAATCAGTATCGAAAGTAGAGATAGTTAAAATAGAGACATTTGCATCAGCAAAGGCTTTGGATATTGTATATAGAACCCCGACTTCGGAAAAGTCAAAAATGGCTTCAATTCGTAACAACCGCCAATTGCGTTCCCCTGGGATACCTTTGGGCAATACAACTTCAGGACAGATGACACATAGCTCATCTGGCGTATGAGATATGAAGATAATCTGAATACCCTTTACCCATTGAGGGAAAGGAGCATTTGGTGGCATTCGACAAATCGACATCGACAATGGATATAAGGTTAATGTAAATTTTTTATCTTCTTCGATCATAAATTTTATCCTATCGCAGCAAAAAAAACTCGACTTCTTTTCCAGCAATGCATCCAGTCATGTTTTGAGGAATACGGATCAGTCCATCCGCTTTCGTTAATGTAAAAATTAGATTAGATTTAAAGAAGATCGGTTCCGTTTGGTAACCATCTTCAGTAGCTATTAGACGAGCTGGTATCCAGTCCTCACGACCTGCTTGTGATGCGATGTTAACTGTCAAAACGGTACGAATTGGAGGATGGGGGAAATATTTTACACCGAGTAACCTGTTCATGATCGGTGTGAGAAACAATTCAGCGATGACATAAGCGCTCACTGGATTTCCAGGAAGACCAAGCACAGGTTTGTTATTACAAATTCCAAGAATGGTTGGTTTACCTGGACGAATATTGATTCCATGTACTAATACACCAGGTTGACCAAGGTTATTAATGACATCCGCTGTAAGATCGCGCACACTGGCGGATGATCCTGCGATGATGGCAACCGCATCACATTCTTCCAAAGCTCTTGTTGCGGTTTCCTGTAAAACTTCCTTTTGATCAGGGATGATGCCATAGGATACTGGAATTCCTCCGTTTTGCATTACTAATGTACTGATTGTGTAAGTATTTACATCACGAACCTGACCGATCTTAATAAGTTGGTCGGGAGGAATGACTTCATCTCCGGTAGAGATGATCCCGATTTTTGGTTGCTGTATCACTTGAATCCTTGTAATACCTAAAGCCATTAACCCACCGATTTCTCCTGTTCTTAAATGTTTTCCAGGTGTGATAATTTCCTCCCCTTGAGTTACATCTTCGCCTATCTGGATGACGTTTTCACCAACTGAAATTGCCCGTAGAATTTCGATTTCATTCGCTCGTATTTGTTGAGTGTTTTCAACCATCACAACAGCATCTGCGCCCTTAGGAATCATACCTCCGGTATGGATAATGGCGCTCTGCCCTTTTTCAATTGTGAATGTGGGCTCTGTCCCCATCAATACTTCACCAATTACTTGAAAAAAAGATGGAATGGTATCAGTGGTTCCATAGGTGTCTTTAGCACATAATGCATATCCATCCATTGCTGATCTTTGGAAAATTGGTAAAGAATGAGGTGCTAAAATAGAAATTGCAGTTACTCTATTGAATGCCTTTGATGTGGCAATTATTTCCGTGAGAGATAAAGATGGAAATTGTGTAATTATATTTTCAATTGCTGTTTGAGGGGATACTAAATGTAAAAATTCAGTCATATTCTATTTTATCCAATAACCAAAAGTAAGCAGATAGGCAGGCAATCCATATAGTACAAGAGCAAAAAATGTAAGCATCTGCCAATTAGGCTTTTTTCCATTAGATATACTTATCATTTGCCATATTTGATATCCAACAAGTGGAAGGGTTAAGAAAACTGGCAAGGTAATAATGAAAGGTAAACCAAATTGGATTCCTACCCCAAAAAGGGTAAATGCTGTTAATAACAATAAGTTGTGTGTCTTGATCCCATAATCCCAACCAATTTTGCTAATCAACGTTTGAGTTTCAAAACCATCTAATCTGTATTGTGGTAATTCAACAGAAATACATAATGCAAGATAAATAAGGATAAAAGGGAATGTACTTAGAATAACAAAGCGATGGAAGCGTTCAGTTTGCAGAATAAAGGAAAAAAAGGGTACGAGACTAGAAACAAAAATTGCTTCAATCAATTCTCCGTATCCACCCTCTCTCAGAATTGGAATTGGAGCTACATATAAAATTGCCCCGATAACAGCTATTATCATGCTTATCGGTAATAAAACATATCCACTATTCTTAATTAAAAATATGCTCACCGATGCGGCTATAGTTAATGCTATGAAAGCTATTCCTATAATCGACCCATTTTCATTCCTTTGTTTTTGTCCAACTTGTTGAAAATTAATCCATCTTTTTAGAAAAATTGTTCCTATTTGAAAAGATACTATCCAAACTTGCCCCAGAATTGCCCGCTGCCAGTTGATAGGAGAACCAATGTAGCGGGTAATACCAATTCCAAGACTATACAGAATCGCTGTAATTACTATTGTGAAAAAGATAAAAGACGGTTTTGTCCGAATCACTCTAATAATATATTATCGGAATAAGTTCGATACCATAAACCATAAATTAGCAGGACGTTCAGCTAAACGACGCATGTAATAGGGGTACCATTGTGTTCCGAAGGGGACATATGTGCGCACATGGTAACCTTCTTTTACAAGGGTTTCTTGTAAATCCCGTCTGATTCCGTAGAGCATCTGAAATTCAAATGCTTCTCGAGAAAGCTCGATTTTATCCGCATAGGATTTAGCGTAATCGACTCGCTTTTCGTCATGTGTTGCAATAGCAGGGATAGGCGGCGTCCTTCCATTATCACTACCGCCAGGAGAGCCTATTGATTTTTCACCATCCATGAGGAGCGAGGTTAATTTATCGTAATTCTCATCTACATCGCTTTTCTTGGGGAAAGCCACTATTTCTGGTTCTTTATATGCACCCTTGCAAAGTCGTACAGGCGTTGCTGATTGGCATAGTTTTCTAATATCATCTTCACTGCGATATAAATAGGATTGAATTACAATTCCAACTCTATTAAAGCCAGATTGCCGCATTTCCAGGCATAATCTTATTGTTTCTTCAGTCGTCGTCGAGTCTTCCATATCGATTCGTACAAAAATGCCTTTTTGTTGAGCGTATTCTAAAATTGCCTTTAGATTTCTTGTGCATAAATCTATGCCAAGTGTATAACCAATTTGACTAAGCTTAATCGATATATTTGATTGGATTCCTGATTGATCGATGGCATCAACCATCTCAATGACATCCTGTGTTGCTTTGCCGGCTTCTGTTTCATTCGTTGTATTTTCACCAAGATGGTCTAATGTAGCAAATATTCCAATTTTGTTTAATCCTTTTATGGCTTCGATTGCATCACTCAATTTATCCCCTGCAACAAAGCGAGTCGCCATTTTACGTGCGAATCCCATGCCCATGATTAATTTTTGCGCCCATTTTACCTTTGATAGCATGATGAAGAAAGATCGTAACATATAATTTTT
>JBAXBF010000354.1:0-3530 GCA_037142095.1 Chloroflexota bacterium | reverse complement strand
TGATCGGACGCGTACCGTATGATGCCGACACACCTGCCGGTGTGATGTTGAAACAAAATACCGAGCCCTTGCCGCGCCCGAAACAATTTGTGGCGGGATTGCCGGAGGACGTGGAGCGCGTGCTTTATAAGGCGCTGGCGAAGAATCCCATGGAACGCTATACCAGTATGGACGCGTTTGCGGCAACGTTGGAGCGTTTGGCAGCCCTCACTACGCACCCACTCCCGCAAGCGAGAGAGGGGAATCAGACCACGATCGACTATGGGGATGGAATTCAACCATCTTCATCTGTGAAATCAGCGCAATCCGAAAAATCTGCGTTTCAGACTTCCGCCAGCCTCTGGGATATTCCAGCAGCGGATGTGAAGCAGCCAATCCCAGATCATCCGAACCGCGAGCGCACGCCAACCCCCCCGCCGTACATTCCCCAACCACCGCCATCTGCGAAATCTGAAAAATCTGCGCTTCAGACCTTTTTAGTGGTTGGAGGCATTGGTATGGGGCTGATGATTCTGATCGTCATCGTCGGCGCGGCTAGTTGGTTAATGAACCGTACGAGCAAACCAAGCAATGTAATGAATGCCGAGACGGTACAAGCCAATGCCCAGGAAACACTGTCTGCCATGTCGAAACAGACTCCCACCTTCTCCCTTCAGGGAGAGGGGCAGGGTGAGGGTGGCGTATCGGTCACACCTGCGTCACAGTTGGTATCGACTCACATCTTAAACAAGGATGGGATGGTCATGGTGTATGTGCCGGCAGGAGAGTTCCTGATGGGGTCAAACGATGGTGATAGTGATGAGAAACCGCAGCACAAAGTATATCTGGACGGTTATTGGATGGACAAGACCGAGGTAACCAATGCCATGTACCAGAAATGTGTGGCAGACGGGTCATGTAAGGATCCGGTAGGTGGTAAGGCATCGGCTACGCACACTGATTATTACGGCAACAGTCAATATGCGAATTATCCGGTGATCAATGTAGATTGGAATCAAGCGCAGGCTTACTGTAAGTGGGCAGGAGGACGCTTGCCAAGCGAGGCGCAGTGGGAAAAAGCGGCGCGCGGAGAGGATGGGCGTAAATATCCGTGGGGGGATGGAGCACCAGACAGCAGTTTACTGAATTATAACCAGAATGTAGGAGACACGACCGAAGTTGGGAAATATCCATCGGACGCTAGTCCGTATGGGATCATGGACATGTCCGGCAATGTATGGGAATGGGTGAATGACTGGTATGACGAGAACTATTATAAGAACTTGCCGCAGAAGAACCCAATGGGATCAGATAGCGGGGAGTACCGCGGGCTGCGCGGCGGATCTTGGGTCAATGAAGCGTGGGTCGTCCGTGGGGCAAATCGCAGCTGGAACCTCCCAGGTTACAGGAACCACTACTACGTCGGATTCCGTTGCGCCCGCTAATCTTAAGATGTTTTGGCTGGGTTCTGCGAAGAATGCCCTCATCCCCTGCCCCCTTCTCCCAGACGCAGTCTGGGAGAAGGGGAATAGGTCAGTGTTGGATGGGATCGATCATGGCCTTATTGAGGAATATAACGGCAAATAGTGGTATTCTGATATTGAGAGGAAAATTGAGGATTAAAGCATATTATAGGATGATCAATTCATCCAATAATAAAATTCGTAATTCTTTGACCCGCTTTAATCCTTTATCGTTGGTCAAAAATCCATGACAGCCTGAAATGATCGCAACTGCCAATTGAAGGGCATCGGGAGTACGCAGGTTATATGCAGCTCACAAATCGGCAGCGGTCACAGCTATATGAGCATCTATTGAAATAAGATTAAAATTGCGGCTATAGATCAACAAATCTCGATATGCGTTTTCGATGGAGGTCATTCCAGCTTTTTTGGGCATAGTCAGCACTTCGGTCAAAGTTATCACCGAACTATAGCCTGTGATGACACCTGTATCGATTTGATTAAATATAAAAAGCAGCGTATCCAGATAGGTTAAATTACGTTCAACGAAGTAAATAAAGGGCGCTGTATCTATCCCTAAATGTGTTATGCCTTTTAAAAAAATTTCCAAAGGGGTCATGGACGCTGATCCCATTCTGTGCGGAGATCATTTACATATTTTTGGGCTTCAACCTGGTTCCACAACTCGGCGCCCACGCCTTCGAGCTCTAAAAGACTGTGTTGTAATGGTTGTTGATCGGCTATGATGCCTTCAATATCCTGGGCTGTCATCACGATGATTTTCATGCGGTCTTCTAAAGAGAGAGGTTTGATGTATTGACTGTATAGTTGTTCCAGCGTCATTCTTCTACTTCCTTATCAAAACGTATTTTTCTTGAAATAAGAATCAGCTTTCTTCTAATGGGATTTTATCATAGTTTATTTTTCCACCAATCGTCCTGCCAGGTATTTGTGCAGAATACTGGAAATCAGGGTCTGATAGGGGATACCGTCTTGAAGTGCCTTTGCTTGCAGCCCCAGTAAATCCGGTGTCGAAATGCGGATATTTACCCGGCGGTCTTTTTAAACGGCTGCGCGGGCAATTTCACGGAATCGTTCAACCTCTTTTTCAATAGTACCCGTAGAATGCCATTCACCGGCTTCATACGATTGTAGTATGTCCACCTCATCCTGTTCTCCTAAATACTGGCGAGTCGCCTTACGACTTGGAATGATCGTCTTGAGAAAAATCTCATCTTCCGTTTCAATATAAGGAACAAGGCACGCATCAATATTATAGCAAAAATGAGGGTATAATGTGTGCTTTATGGGTACAAAATAAGACTTCTTCCACACCAGGACCGCCAAGAAAACGCCTTCTTCTTAGCGTCTTGGCGGCTTTGCGTGAGCCTCTGAGGGAGTAGGAAAAGGGAAAACCTCACGCCTCGACGCAAAGCCCGCCAAGGAAACGCCATTTTCTTAGCGGCTTTGCGTGAGCCTCTAAGCAAGCAGGAAAAGGGAAAACCTCATGCCAACGACGGCAGGGTCTCATCCTTCCCCTGTCTGAACCATGATAACCTTGATTGCCTTGATTACCATGATCGAATAATCAAGGTAATCCTTCAATCCTTCTAATCTAAGTTCAGACAATCAGAGATACTCCGGGTTGACCTTCTTCCAGGTTGAACTGTCTTTCTCCGTAGATACGACAACCTTCAGCATGACAAGCCGGGTAGTTGAGTGAAAATTGTCATCCTGAAAGAGCGCAGCAATCAAAAGAACACAGCAATGATCCAGGTAACCCGTTGTTAAAAGTGGTATAATATGTCTACAAATGTGGATATATTATTTTCTATGAGGAGATGGATATGGTATCTGTAGGTATTCGAGAACTGAAACAACAAGCCAGTGAATTGATCCGCATGGTGCGTGAAAACGGCAATGAAATCCAGGTAACCTACCATGGCACTGTGGTGGCGCTGCTTGTACCGGTTACACCGCCAACAATGACTGATAAGGAATCCGAAGCCTGGAGCGAAATTGATCACCTGGCAGCAGAAATTGGCGCACGTTGGCAGCCAGGTGTTTCTGCTCTTAAGGCGATTCAGG
>JBAXBF010000353.1:0-3534 GCA_037142095.1 Chloroflexota bacterium | reverse complement strand
AGCCAAGCAGGAAGGTCGAAACCGAGTCAAGAGATATAAACCAACAATGATACAAATCCCATCCAATGGAGAGGATAAAATAAATCCAATAAAATGACTGAACCGAATAACCAAATTGACAACAAAACCAGATCTGCAGATCAAGGAACAATCACAGCCGCAATCGAAGTACTGGAAGGAAGGAGCAAGAAAGGGATATTTGCTCGTCTCATGCCATTTCTTGGACCGGCATTTATCGCGTCTATCGCCTATGTAGATCCAGGCAACTTCGCCACCAATATTCAGGGAGGTGCTCAATTTGGTTATCTTCTGCTTTGGGTGATACTTGCCAGTAATTTAACGGCGATGCTGGTTCAATCTCTCGCAGCCAAATTAGGCATTGCGACCGGCAAGAATCTGGCAGAACTCATGCGAGATCACTACCCCGAATGGGCACGTTATATCATGTGGATTATGATGGAAATTGTAGCGATGGCTACTGACCTGGCAGAGTTTTTAGGAGCGGCACTCGGGTTGTACCTGCTTATGCCAACTCTGTTTGGCTGGCTCAGTAATTTAACAGGATTACCTGTGCTGCTGCTGCCGGCTGTATTGATGGGAATCGTAACCTTTCTTGTGTTGAGCCTGGAAAGAGGCGGGTTCCGCCCTCTTGAATTACTCATTTCTTCTTTCGTTGGTTTGATCGCACTCTCTTACATCATAGAAACGATTCTAGATCGACCCGATCTGGGGTTAATTGCTTACCATGCCATCGTCCCGCAGTTCTCCGGAACTGAGAGCATCCTGCTTGCCGTTGGCATCCTAGGGGCGACGGTAATGCCTCATGCTATTTTTCTGCATTCTGGTTTGATGCAGGGGCGTGTGGTTACCCGCGATCCCAAGCAATTGCGCCGTCTTTTCCGCTTTGAAGTTATCGATGTGGGAATCGCCATGGGTATTGCCGGTTTGGTGAACATGGCGATGTTGATCATGTCGGCATCCACTTTCCACCAGCACGGCTTGACCCAGGTTGGATCAATCGAAGAAGCGCACAAAACGCTTGAACCGCTCTTGGGTAGTGCAGCCAGTTTCATTTTTGCCATTTCCTTGCTGGCTTCCGGACTTTCTTCCTCAGCCGTAGGAACGATGGCAGGCCAAATCATGATGCAGGGATTTGTACATTGGAATATACCGGTGTGGCTGCGGCGAGGATTGACGATGCTGCCAGCGTTCATCGTGATTGGAATGCAATTTGATCCGACCCGTACCCTGGTTCTCAGCCAGGTAGTATTAAGTTTCGGCTTGCCATTTGCCATTATTCCGCTGGTTGTTTATACTTCTCGCAAGGAATTGATGGGAGTTCTGACCAACCATCGTTTCACTACAATCCTGGCAAGCCTAATAGCAATGGTCATTGTCGCACTCAATTTTTTTCTTTTGTATCAAACATTTTGGGGAGGAGGAAAGTAATATGTTTAAACGAATTTTAGTACCCCTGGATGGATCAAAACTGGCTGAGAAAGCCCTCCCGGTTGCGCTATATTGGGCACAGCGATTTAACGCAGCCTTGATTTTCTTCCATGTGATGGAGCAAGGTGGTTCGACCAGCATTCATGGCGAGCATCATTTGACTGGAATGGATGAAGCCAAAGCATATCTTGAACGGCTGGCAGAAAGTCTAAAACAATCCAGCATTGAAATCGAAAGGCATGTTCACGAAACCAAACAGGCAAATGTACCCCAATCCATCATCGCCCACGCCCAGGAACTACATACCGATTTAATCGTCTTGTGTGCACACGGCAGCGGCGGACTGCGAGATATATTCATCGGAAGCATCGCTCAACAAGTTATCCAGCGCGGTAAGACGCCCGTCTTCTTTATCCGCCCAGAGCATATTCGCAGTCCTTTCAGCGTACAAAAAATTCTTGTTCCGCTGGACCGGACAGAAAAACACATCTCTTGTCTCCCTATTGCGGTTGAAGTCGCACGTGCTTGTGGTGCAGCATTGCGCTTGATGAATATTGTCGCCACCACAACCACCCTTCCGCCCGATATAGCCAGTGCAGGCATTTTCCTGCCAGGCACTATGGCGGCCGTCCTCAACTTGGAGCAAGATAGTGCCTTTGAATATCTCACCAAGGTAGCAGGAGACCTGAGTACGCAAGGCATTTCCTGCGGCGGCGCAGTGGTGCGCGGAGATGTATCCTCTGAAATTCTGGCAGCATCTGATGAAAGCGACATGATAATTATGTCAACACATGCCCGGGTAAACTGGGAAGCCTTCTGGGAGGAGAGCGTTACCCCCAAAGTGATGGCACACGCCAATGCACCCATGCTGCTGCTGCGTTCATGATCAAAACATTGACATGATTTGTAAAATGGGTTATCGTGGTTAAAGAAGCTGCACATCCTGTGCACCAATCAATCTAATTTTTCTTGAGAGGTAAAACCCCTATGTTATCTCAACACAAAAAACATACTCCCTGGCTCTTAATGCCCTTCAAATGGTTATGGGATTTACTCGCTTTTATTCTTGGTTTGACTGGACGGATTGCCGGTACGGTGATCGGTCTGGTTTTAATGATCATTGGTCTATTACTTACGGTCTTGATTATTTCAGCCCCCATCGGCATCCCCCTCATGGTGGTCGGTTTCCTGCTGGCAATCCGAAGTATTTTCTGAACAACAGGAAACCACACACCGTTAGGTCAAATCGATAGTGGAGATAGATCAGGCATTTTCCAGGAGATTGACATGGGCTATCCAATTGACGGATTGCCCTTCAATCTGGATGTTGGATGAGATGATTCGCTCTGCCTCCAATGACTGGAGAACCTTCTTAATCTCGTCTGGATGCCAACGAAAGAGTCTGTTCACATCCGCTTCACAGACAGCCCCCAAAGAAAGCAAATACATCTCAACCAGCTTTTTACGAGCCAGGAATTCAGGTATTGAAAAGGCTTGCTGCGATAATTCGATAAAATGGCGGGCAGTAATATCATACTTGAAAGCGTATTTCCAGGTTCCGGCTTGGGCAATCCCAACTGGCATGATTTTTAACTCAATCTGCAGATCTTCCAGAGCACGATCAAACCGGGTATTGTTTTCCTTGCCCCAAAGATTCGCCCTGCGCCGAAGTTCCAAAGAATCCAAAGTGCCCGCAAACAGGAGGGTTTCATAGATGGTCTTCGCTTCCTGAGTCAACTTTCCCTGGGCATACTGGTCAAGATAATCGCTTTCGTAATTGCCGTAATTCGGAGAAAGCGCATAAAAATATGGCAGACATTCCAGGGAAACAACGGTGTTTTTACGCCGCAGGATACGGGAATAATACCATTGTTTTTTTCCTAACATCTGGTCTTTCCATTGCCAGGTAATGTGTCCCGGATCATCATGCTCATTGGGAACAGGTCGTTCTCCGGCGGTGGCAGTCCATAAACTGGGTAGGAGAAATCCTTTAATCGGCCAGAAAAAGATGAAGCCGCGCTCATTGACAAAACTTACAGCCTCTTCAACTGAAGTAAGACGCCCGGCAGGCGTGGAACGAAAGGA
>JBAXBF010000352.1:0-3549 GCA_037142095.1 Chloroflexota bacterium | reverse complement strand
ATCCAGGACAATAGATTATGAAAGATCATGTTATCGGAATTGACTTAGGGGGCACAAAAATAGCGACAGGCATCCTGGACCGTGAGGGAAATGTCCTTCACCGCCAGGTGACGCGCTGCCATGCCGGTGAGAATCCAGATGTTGTGATTGATGCTGTCGTCGATAATGTCAACTTACTGCTTAGCCATTCCAATTTTTCTTTGGAGGAAATTCGAGGGATTGGCGTCGGTTCGACGGGACATATTCACAGCGAAAAAGGAATCGTTCTTACAAGCAGTAACTTACCCGGTTGGGATAATCACCCGCTGAAGAATGTATTAGAACAACGGTTGGGAGCAAAAGTCATACTCGATAATGATGCCAACTGTGCTGCCTGGGCAGAATTTAAGTACGGTGCCGGGCGGGGTTCACACCACATGTGTTACATCACCTTCAGCACCGGATGCGGGATGGGCATCATCATCGATGGCAAATTATACCGGGGCGCGACTGGAACAGCCGGTGAAATCGGTCATGTTCTTGTCAATCCGGATGGTCCTCTCTGTACATGTGGTAAAAAGGGTTGTTTAATGAGTTATGCATGCGGCCTGGCTCTATCAAGGATGGCAGAAGAATATTTGGAAAGTGACAAACCAACTTTGTTGCGTGACCTCGTTAATGCTGATGATTGCCGGATTGCCGGAGAAGATATTGCCAAAGCCGCACAACTTGGCGATCAAGCTGCCATCGAGATGATAATGACGGCTGGACGTTATTTTGGCTACGGTTTATCAACGATCATCCAGGTACTTAATCCTGATTGCATTATCATTGGAGGTGGATTGGTTAATCTCGGACCCATCCTGTTAGACCCTTGTATGGAAGCCATGAATCAGAATATTCATCCTGTATTGGTGGGATCGACAAAGATTGCCCTCTCTGAACTCTGGAATGATGCCGGCATGATCGGTGCCGGAGCGCTGGTATGGGAACAAATGGGATGACAGGAAGGGATATATGCTATGACCCAACCCAGGTTGGCGGTATCGTATTCGATATACAGCGCTATTGCCTGAACGATGGTCCCGGGCTGCGAACCGTCGTTTTCTTAAAGGGATGTGCCCTGTCCTGCCAATGGTGTGCTAATCCGGAAGCGCGTTCTGATACGACCCAAATTGCCTTTTTTGAAAGAGAATGTTTCCTGTGCGGTGATTGTGTCCAGGCATGCCCTGAAAAGGCGATTTATGACCATGATAGCAAGCTCGAGTGGGGTATCGACCGATGCACCCAATGCGGTTTATGCGTTGATTTATGCGTTTCCGGTGCCTTTCGCTACTTAGGAGAAATTAAGACAGCCGGTGAGGTCATGAAGCAGGTCTTGCGTGATATTGTGTTCTATGGCGATGACGGCGGCTTAACCTTAAGTGGCGGTGAACCAACCATGCAGCCCAATTTTTCTGCTGCTCTTCTACAGATTGCGAAACAAGCCGGCATCCATACTGCCATTGAAACTTGTGGGGACTCTCCCTGGGAGAATTTCACCCCACTCCTCTCTAACCTGGATCTGGTACTATATGACCTCAAACATATCGATCCAGAGATTCATGAAAGAGCCACCGGAGCAGATAATACGCTCGTTCTCGACAATGCGCGCCGACTTGCCGAGGCTGGCATAGAAATGATCGTGCGTGTCCCGCTTATTCCCCATTTCAATGCAGACGAAAAATCCTTGAAAGCCATCACCGCTTTCACCCTTTCTCTAAAAACAGTTCGCGAAATTCATCTACTTCCTTACCATACCCTGGGAAAAGCCAAGTATAAAGCCCTGGGGCAAGAATATCCGATGGAAGATATTCCTCCCATGGAAATCGAAGAAGCTGAACGTCTTGCCGACTTCATCCGACCATCTGGATTATCTGTAAGCGTAGGTGGATAATATTTATTAAGGAGTCATCCTCATGTTAAATACAAAAATCAAAACACCAGACAAGACAGCACAATCGGACTTTGATGTTCCCGGCATCATATCCGACCTAAGACAAGAATTGATCATGACGATGCCATCGGTATGTGTGGAAAGGGCAAGATATTTGACCCAGGCTTACAAGCAATATGAAGGTGATCCGCCCGTCCTCAAGCGAGCCAAAGCCCTCGCCCATGTATTAGATAACATGACCATCTATATCAAAAAAGGCGAACTGCTTGTGGGCAATCAGGCGAGTAAACCACGCGCAGCCCCCATTTTCCCCGAATACTCCGCAGATTGGATTGGAAAAGAAATAGATGAACTTTCCAGCCGCCCGGCAGATCAATTCGTCGTTGACCCCGCCGTGAAAAAAGAATTACTCGAAGATGTGCTGCCTTACTGGCAAGGACGAACATTATATGACCGTGTACTGGCAACGATGCCAGAGGAAACCTTTAAAGCGCAGGAAATTGGTGCAATCGCCGGACGCGGTAATATTACTTCCGGAGATGGGCATATCATCGTAGATATCCAACGTGTCGTCCACGAAGGGCTGGAAAGGGTCATTCGAAGGGCAAAAGACGCCTTGAACGAGTTGGAAAATACACTTTCCATGGACAACCTGCGCGGGCGTCCGTTTCTTCAAGGCGTAATCATCACCAGTGAAGCTGCCATCCGTTTCGCTCATCGTTACGCTGATGAAGCAAAAAGCCTCGCTATAGCCACAGACGATCCAGACTGGAAAATAGAACTCCTCCAAATCAGCAAAATCTGCCAACACGTACCGGAAAAACCAGCCCGTACTTTTCAAGAAGCCATCCAGACCGCCTGGTTTGTTCACCTCATCACTCAGATAGAAAGCAACGGGCATTCCTTCTCATTAGGACGTTTTGACCAGTATATTTATCCATATTACCGCGCAGATATGGATATAGGCAGCTTAACCAACCAGCGTGCCTTGGAAATCTTGATGCTCTTATGGCTCAAACTTTTCTCGGTAATCAAGATTCGCCCCTGGTCGCATACACGCTTTGGCATCGGTTATCCGACTTACCAAAACGTAACCATTGCCGGGCAGACACCGGATGGAAAAGATGCCACCAATGAGCTTTCTTATATGGTACTGCAAACTATCCAGAAGACGCGTCTGACTCAACCGAATGTCTCTGCCCGCTATCACACCGGTACACCGGATAGCTTTTTGATGGAGTGTGCGCGCACAATCCGCTTAGGCTTCGGCATGCCCGCCATGAAAAATGATGAAATCATCGTTCCGGCGCTGCTCGAAAAAGGAGTGGCTCCTGAAGATGCCTATAACTACGCCATCGTTGGCTGCATCGAAGCCGCTGTGCCAGGCAAATGGGGTTATCGCAACACAGGCATGGCTTTCCTTAACCTGCTCAAAGTTCTTGAACTCACCTATTATGATGGGCGCGATCCGAATACCGGAATTCGCCTTAAACCGGGAAAAGGCAACATCACCGATTTCAAATCCTACGATGCATTATATGAATCCTATCGGGAGCAACTGAAATACTACACCCGCGCTCATGTCCTTTTCGATGCTTATGGAGATATGGCTTTGGAAGAATTGGTTCCCGACG
>JBAXBF010000351.1:0-3551 GCA_037142095.1 Chloroflexota bacterium | reverse complement strand
GATGCCCGACTCATCGTCGCAAAATTTTCGCTTGCCACAGGTGAGGAGCGGCTGGTAAACCTCATTAATGTCTATAAAGGTGTGCCCATATCTCATGATGCTACCGTGATCAAAGTAATTAACGAACGTCTCACATTGAAATTTCATCATGATCAGGCATTGATGCTTAATCTGGATGGACAAACCTATATCCAAACCAGGCTGCTTTCCAGTCCAATCAAAGCGACAGTGATGACGATTAATACGACAGAGCAACTCGCCATTCTCACAGATTTGACTTTTACGGAACCGGATTTTCGCAAACGCGAATCAATCCGGGTCGAATTAGACTTGGAGGATGCTCCTAATATAACCGTAAGTGCTCCAGACAATAATGTCTATCTTTTTGGAAAACTCAATGACATTTCCCGCTGTGGTGTTGGTGTAATGGTCATTGCCATCGAAGATATCATCTCCAAAATCTTCATTGCCAATTCCGTAGTAGAGTTGGCAATGATGCTTCCTGATCCGGATAAAAAGCATCTGCGCGACATTAAGATGTGGGGAGAGATCCGCCATCTCGACCATGCACAGGAGAACTATAAGCTGGGGGTTAAAACCTATCCTCAAGCGGATGATGAAACTTGTATTGCTGAGTTTATCTCACGCCGTAAAGCCGAGATACTGGATGAGGTAGAGCAATATAACCGTTCCATGGATCTGAGGGATTGGGTTGTTCCCGGTTGAGATTGTTAAATCCAAAGAATTTAGAAATGCATACCTGACCTTTTTCGGTTAAAATGGTGCCTGTGTGGTTTAGGTCTCATATTCCCGCTTGGGTACGTTCGCATAATTATGCCTGATCTTGAGTATTACGATGAAGAAGAGAATGTCGAAGCCAAAACAAGTTTAAAAACCTTGCTGCGCATCTTCAAACAACTGAAACCACTCTGGCATTGGGTGGCAGCTTTTCTGATCCT
This sequence comes from Chloroflexota bacterium, assembly GCA_037142095.1. Taxonomy (GTDB): domain Bacteria; phylum Chloroflexota; class Anaerolineae; order Anaerolineales; family DRKV01; genus JBAXBF01. The sequence goes on along the minus strand of JBAXBF010000351.1, from coordinate 2,592 downwards.
GATCGCGGTGGTGTCTGCTCTCGACTCTTACTTTACATTCCTGAGTAAACGAATCGTGGATGAAGGCATCGTGGCACGCAACCTCGATGTACTCAAACAGATTGTTTTCACGTATGGCTCGTTGATTCTTGTACAGGCAGTTTGTGTATTTGGTTTTATTTATATAGTGGGCATCCTGGGCGAACGTGTGCGTTACGACCTGCGCCAAAAGATGTTTAACCATCTGCAAAAACTATCTTTGGCGTATTATAACCGTACGCCGGTGGGGTGGATCATGTCGCGGGTAACCTCCGACTCGGACCGGGTTGCCGATCTGGTTACCTGGGGTATGCTAGACTCATCCTGGTCTATCATGAATATCATTACCACTCTCGTTTTCATGGCGGTGATTAACTGGCGTCTGGCGATTATCGTGGGGTTGTGCATCCCGATCCTGGTTGTGATCGCCGGGCAATTTCAAAAGCGCATCATTCGTGAGTTTCGCAAAGTACGCAAGATCAATTCGAAGATTACCGGTGCCTATAATGAAAATATCAGCGGTGTGCGTGTCGTCAAAGCCCTGGGACGGGAGGAGCAAAATCTTGCCGAATTTGGAGAATTGACCAGTGAGATGTACCGCGCCGGTTACCGGGCTGCCTGGCTTTCAGCCTTGTTTCTGCCGATGGTGCAGATCATCAGTGCGGTGGCGCTTGGCGCGGTCGTCTGGTATGGCGGTTTGCAGGCTGAGACTGGCGGGATGACTATCGGCGGAATTCAGGCGTTTGTTTCCTATATCACTTTTATGATGTGGCCCATTCAAGAGATGTCGCGTGTCTATGCCGAAATGCAGCACGCTATCGCCTCAGCAGAACGCATCTTTTCCCTGATCGACATTCAGCCGGACATCAAAGATCAACCGGACTCGATTGATCCTGGTACATTACAGGGAGATATTGTTTTTGAGAAAATCCATTTCTCTTATGATGACGATGAACCGGTATTGCATGACTTCAATCTCACCGTCAAACGCGGCGAGACGATAGCCCTGGTTGGTCCCACTGGTGGTGGTAAGAGTACCATCGTCAACCTGCTTTGCCGCTTCTTCGAGCCGTCGAAAGGAACCATCTGGATTGGTGGTTGTGATTACCGTTCTTTATCCTTAAACGCCCTCCAGTCCCGCCTGGGGGTTGTCCTGCAGACTCCGCATCTTTTTTCTGGCAGTGTGCGCGAGAATATCCGCTACGGCAGACTGAATGCTTCGGATGAGGAAGTGCAGGCTGCCGCTAAGCTGGCTGGTGCTCATGACTTTATTCAAACGCTGGACAAGGAATATGATACCGGGGTTGGCGAAGGTGGTAATTTGCTTTCCACCGGACAGAAGCAACTTATCAGCCTGGCGCGGGCTGTGCTTGCCAATCCGGAAATTTTCATTATGGATGAAGCCACCAGCTCGGTGGATACCTTGACGGAAGCCCTCATTCAGCAGGGAATCGAGAATTTGATGAAGGGACGCACCAGTTTCATTATCGCCCACCGCCTGTCAACCATCAAACGTGCCAACCGCATCCTGGTGATTGACCAGGGGCATATTGTGGAGATGGGGAGCCATACCGACCTGCTCCGCAAGCGCGGGCAATATTACCAACTTTACACGCAGCAATTCCGCCAGGAGTTGCTGCAGGCGTATGATCCATTGCATTATGTTGAGTGAACCATGAAACATATTCTGCTTGTTGATGACGATGCACTCATGCGCCGTTCGATGGCGTTCAACCTGGAAAAGGCGGGTTACCGCGCCAGTACCGCTGCGGATGCACCAGCCGCCCTGGCTTTGGCGCGCCGTGATCCACCTGATCTGGTTCTGTTGGATATAGGCTTACCGGAGATGGATGGATTGGAGGCGCTTGAACATTTCCGACGTGATTTGGATGTGCCGGTGATCTTTGTTACAGCCCGGCGCCGTGAACTGGATGAAATCCTGGGGCTGGAGTTGGGGGCAGATGACTATATCACTAAGCCGTTTGACCCGGACGTTCTGTTGGCTCGCATTAAGACCGTTCTGCGCCGCACCGGGCGTTCCGATCCGTCCACGCCGCCTGCCCAGCAGACGATCAGTGCCGGAGATTTGACCATCGACCCGGCTGCACATACGGTAACCATGAAGGGTAAGAACGTGGACCTTTCGCCGCGCGAATTTGACCTTTTACATGCCCTGGTGCTGGATGCTGGTCGTGTGCTTTCCACCCGAGACCTATTGGCGCGCGTCTGGGGAGCTGAGTACGCTGGTCAACCACAGGTCGTGTATGTCCATATCCGCTGGCTGCGCGAGAAACTGGAGCCGGATGCGGCGCATCCCAAGAATATTCTTACCGTGCGTGGGGTGGGGTATAAGTTTGTTCCTTGAAATGTTTAATTTTTTCTGCCAGGGTCTCGACGGTTTCAGTACCAAGCCATTGGTACCGTTCTCTTGTGTAATCCCCACTTTCAGTCTCAAACTGCTGTAAAAAGCGCACCATACCGACCGGACCCAATTCACGGGCTAATACTTCCAAGCCAGCGGATCTGATTTCTTTCAAGCTCATTGTTTGAATGCTCATTCTTTTATTACCTCAT
>JBAXBF010000350.1:0-3559 GCA_037142095.1 Chloroflexota bacterium | reverse complement strand
CAGGATAGCATAATTATCGAGTGAATAAATTTTGGAAAGTTCGATCTGGCTGGCAGTAAATAAGGGTTTAAGGTATGAGCGATTACTCCATTGCTCCAAATCTTCTGTTTTGTGTTCATCGATGTCTCTCAATGTGGTAATTAAAGTCGGGATAAACCATTTTTTGTAGAGAGATCGGATTCCGACCCACTGTAATGTTTCATAAAGAATTTTGATGAAGGTACGCAATTCATCGGTGATATGGATGCACCACTTTAAAACAATTGTTTGCTCAAAAGGCACATAAAGCGGCACAAGAGATAACGTTATGATAGGAAAAGGATGGAGCGTAGTGACCTTTTGGGTTAATGCGGCGACTAGATCTTCCTGAATCTGCGTTTCACTTCGGGTTTGGCTTTCTGCATCATGGATATTAAAACGCTGGCAGGTCAAATGAACCAATTGCATGGATGTGCCTCCAAAAACGCTTTGAAGTTGACCTTGTTCCTGGCGCAAATCGAAGATTTCTTGCGGCTCGACTGGTTCAAGAAGAATACAAATATCCCCGCTTTGGGTGGGACGCAGAGAAAACTTTTCTGGGCTGCTTTGAACGCAATGGTACCTTTCCATGGAGAATTATTATAATCCACGAACCCCTTTCCATGCGGAAAGGGGTTTGCTTTGATGATAATCTTGCAGAAAGTGGGACTTATCCCGCCTCTTTTTTAACGGCAATTTTATAAATCATTTCCATGGGATGACAGATAGGAGGATACACCTTCGGATGTTGCCTTCATTCCCTCCTGTCCCTTTTGCCAGCCGGCTGGGCAGACTTCACCGTGCTTTTCGCTGTATTGCAGCGCATCAATCATACGCAGCATCTCATCAACATTTCTACCTAAATCCAGGTTGTTGATTACCTGGTGCTGGATGATTCCATTGCGATCAATGAGGAAAGACGCGCGCAGTGCTATATATTCATTTGGGTGTTCGATGCCGTATGCCTGTGTGATGGCATGGCTCACATCGGCGACGATCGGGAAATGGATGTTTCCGATACCGCCTTTGTTTACAGGCACATCCCGCCAGGCAAAATGGGTATATTGTGAATCGATCGATACGCCGACGATCTCCGTATTGCGCTCTTCAAACTGAGCGTAGCGATGATCATGGGCGATAATCTCTGTTGGGCAAACGAAAGTAAAATCGAGAGGCCAGAAGAACAAGACCACATATTTGCCGCGTAAGTCGGATAAACGAAATTCCTTATTAATCGTACCATCTGGCATGACAGCCGGAGCCACGAAATCAGGGGCTTCACGCGCTACGAGTACACTCATATTTTAACTCCCTGGCGTTAATTCTTTTTAGCGTCTGCCTGGCGTGCTACTGCTTCGGCGGCAGCCTTAACCGCTTCGGCATCGCCGAGGTAACGGTGATTCAGCACCTTAAGATTCTCATCGAATTCGTACATCAAAGGAATACCTGTCGGAATATTCAATTCAACAATATCCTGTTCTGAGATATTATCCAGATGCTTTACCATCGCTCGTAGACTGTTTCCATGGGCGACCACCACTACCCGCTGACCGGCTAAAAGGCGCGGCACAATATTGTCATTCCAATAAGGAATCACGCGCTCTAAAGTGATCTTCAAGCTTTCACAGGCAGGCAGGAAGGATGGATCAAGCTTGCCAGCATAACGCGGGTCTAAATGGGGATGGCGCTCATCGTTCCAATCCAGAGGAGGAGGCGGAACATCGTAGCTGCGGCGCCATATTTTAACCTGTTCTTGTCCAAATTTCTCGGCGGTCTCTGATTTGTTAAGTCCCTGCAGATCGCCGTAATGGCGCTCATTAAGCCGCCAACTGCGTTCCACCGGAATCCACATCAAATCCATCTCATCCAGCACGATCCACAGTGTGCGGATGGCTCGCTTAAGCACAGAGGTTAAAGCGACGTCGAATTTATAACCCTCGGCGGCAAGCAGCTTTCCGGCACTGTGGGCTTCTACGATGCCTTTTTCATTGAGGTCAACATCGGTCCAACCTGTGAATCGGTTTTCTTTGTTCCAAAGGCTTTCACCATGACGAATTAAAACTAATTTTATGCTCATAAAATCTCCTTATGAATAAAAAGATGTTTTTCTAATCATTGTCTTGACGCCAGTATTATAATATAGAAATCGATTTTTTTCCTCTTTTATCAAAATCACGGTAATCTTATAATCCTTCTAATCATGGTTAAGACAATCATGGCAATCCTATAATCCTTAAAATCAAGGTTCAGACATTCTTCAATCAAGGTAAAATTCTCGTAAAAATTGATCCCATTTTACCCTTAAGCAGTTGCCTGTTTTGCCGATAACGTAAGTAGCGCGAAATTAACCATGAGCGCTGAAGGGAATCAGAATCATGGACATTCGAATAGATGGAGCTCAATCGATGAGTGATGCGCAGATTGCGCATGAACTCATGAAACGCACGAAGAAGTTGACGAAGCGTCAAGGAAAAAGAAGCTTTGCCGAGATTGCTGCTGAAAAAGCAGAAGATGCAGCGGAAGCCAAAGCCAAGGCTGCCAATGATGATCTGCAAAAATCCAGTCAGGCTGGCTCGGTACAAGATGCTCCCGGCAACGGTGGCAATAACGAACGCATAAAACTCGGCGACTTATTTTCCCGTCTGGATCAAATCAATAAAAATCCTGGTTCCAACAAACAGGCAGATCAAAACGCTGCCCAGACTACTGAAGTTAATATTGAGCATCGCTCTACAGAAGTAGAAATCTCGATCAATGTCAACACGCCTATCGAAGGTTTGCAGCGTGTCAATAAAAACGTTGCTCAGACGGATCGTTATCTCTTCGAATTCAGAGATGCAGCGACATTTACGATCAAGGACAAATGGTCTGGTAAGAGTACAACCATCTGGGGAGATCCGCATGTTGATGTTGACGATGTGGAAGGTGATAATAACGGAGACTTCAAAGACCTGACCAGCAGCGAGCGCTTTACCACGTTTATGCTTCAAGATGGCACCCGCATAACCTTTACCGCATTGGATACCGGCATCATTGAAAAAGTTGATATTTTCAAAGACTCACAGCATTTACAGGGTACCGGCGGTGCATCCAATGACTGGGAAAAGAAGCAGCTTTTTTCTGATGGAGTCAAGAGTGGAGACAGCTATGAGAGTTCACTCCAGAAAGGTGATGTCGTCAAGGCTGGTGGCGATGGTAATGATTGGTTTAGTGAAGCAGGTCAATTGGTTTGGGGTAAAACGACGGGTCCGACAACGTACAGCCGCCCAACCATGGCATTTGAAGTTAAGATTAAACAGACAATAGAACAGTTGACTTTCACCCAGCAGGTTAACCGCTTGGTGTAATACCTCTGCATGGAGGCAGAGTGTAAGCGCATGGAGGCGCGATTGCAAGGAGGCAGTTTACAGGCAAGGAGGCCGATAAATTGAAAATATGCAAGGATGCAGATTTTGGGCAAGGAGGCCCGTTTGATAGATAAACCGTAAGGAGACGGTTTTTTATGCAAGGAGGCAGACAGCAAGGAGGCTGATTTACAGCA
>JBAXBF010000349.1:0-3565 GCA_037142095.1 Chloroflexota bacterium | reverse complement strand
AGAAGAACATGAGAATGAGTAAACCAAACACGAAAGTCGGAAAAGACCAACCCACAATACTGAAAACGCGCGAGATTTGATCGATGGGTTTATTATGATGGACGGCGGATTGAACCCCCAGCCAGATACCGCCTCCAATGACCGGTATAACTGCCCATAATGCCAACTCCAGAGTCGCAGGAAAACGACGTTTTATCACGTCAACTACAGCTTCATTCCCTGTACGAGAATAACCAAGGTCACCGCGCAACACACCACCCGTTACTTTACCGGTCATGGGATCTTTTACGCCAACCAACCAATTCCAGTATTGAATATGGATGGGACAATCAAGACAATATTTCTTGATAACTGCATCCCAGGCAGCTTGATTTTTGGGTAAATCCCTCAGCCAAAGCGCTGACCGTTCTGTTGGTGAAAGAAACTGTAAGAAGAAAAACACCAGAAGGGTAGCACCAAATAAAATAAGCGGGATCACCAACACGCGGCGAACGATATAACGTGTCATACACACTCCCTTAAGAATAAGATTCCATCAAACATAACAACTTTCTATCCAGGTACAGCACAATCTCTCAAATTAAACTCTGAGGAATTTTGCTCTGCCAAGATTTACCTGGGCGGGAATAATCTCCCGCCCAGGCGTAAAATGATTAACAGATTCTACTATTTGGCTAATGCGTAGAAATAATAGTCGTCCGGGAACATCGGGTTTGCATAGAAACCGCTGACAAAACGCTGTTCATAGAAAATACGGGTCGGGATACCAAGACGGATACCGAGTGCATTTTCATATTCAAGGTCTTGTACTTGCTTGTAGATTTCAGCGCGCTTTGCAGTATCGGTTTCTGCGATACCTTTATCTACCAGTACCTGGAACTGGCTTTTGAGTTCCTTCGGCAGATTTTGGCTGGTCGCATAGGTACCTACCAGGAACGGCTGCACCCAGTTATGGGCGTCATGAACGTCTTCCTGCCAACCAATGAAAAAGATTGTACCGCGTGCATCGCGTGTAGTCTTTAAAATCACTGGCCATGGAACTGCCAGAACTTCGATTTGGTATTTCGGATCAACCTGGCGGAAGTTCGCCTGCAGGATCTGAGCAGCGGTCTGGCGGACATTATTTCCAGTGTTGTAGATAACCTGGACGCGGAAACCTTTTTCCTTAAGCTGCCCACCCCAAGCCAGTTCGATTTCTTCCTGGCATTTCTTCAGGTCGAAGGAATACTTCTTCCCATTCGGATCCCAACCGGGCATGCCGGGGATCAAGACGCCGATACCCTGAATGGCAGCACCCTTATAGGCATCTGCGATCAGCGTATCCCAGTCCATACAATAGTTAAATGCCTTGCGGACATGGATATCATTGAAGAAATCGGGGGTAATACCATTGCCGTCCAATTTACCACTACCCAACAGGTTATTGCCACCCTCGGTCTTGATATTGAACGTGAACATCGCATCACCACGGATTACACCAGGAGCGCCCTGGAACTTGCGCAGGGGCTGATCAGGTGTAGCAGACGGTTTGCAATCAAAATCATCTTTCTCGGCATTGAAATCACAAATCTCGCCAACCAGTGAGTCTGCCTGCGTCGAATCAACCAGGTCTACGATGGCAACATCGGCGTCGCCAGCCTGCATCATCGCAAAACGAGTTCCGAATTCGTCCACTTTCTTGATAATGACGCTGTCAAATTTTGCCAGACCACTAGGACCACCTTCCCAAGCAGGTTCGGTGCGCCAGTAATTCTCATTCTTGGTCAAAACAATTTCTTCACCGGGAGTCCAGTGATCGAATTTGAAGGGACCAGTACCGTTCATAATCTTGGAGAGAGGTGATGTTTCATCCGTAACAGAATAATAATTCTGCCAGGTCTTGCAGTCACCGTCCCAAGCTTTATTCTCAACTGCCCACTTCTTATCAAGGATTGCACCAGATTGGTGTGCGGTCGTTGCCAGGAACATAGCGAAAGGCTGAGCAAGAGTAACCACAACCGTGCCGGCAGCATTATCAGCTTTGATGGCTTCCTTGGTCACGTTGCAGACATCTTCCAACACTACCGGATCGACCTTTGAGAGTTTCTCGCGGTCATCCGTTACGGCTTCCTTTAATTTTGCCTTAGCCATTACAACGTCAGATACATCCTGGATACCAATGCCATAGACCGGCTCGGTCCAGAGGAGCATCGGGCTGTTGGCACCACCCTGCAAGAGATTACGTTGATAGGTATAAGCCACATCTTCGGCGGTCAGTTCATCACCATTATGGAATTTGACACCCTTGCGAATTGTAAAGGTGTATGTCTTCCCATCGGGAGAAATTTCCCATTTCTCAGCCAATTGCGGAACGAATTCCGATGCCTTCTGGCGCTTGAAGAACGCCAGAGTCTCATAAACATTGTTAACGATCAGACCCTCAGCCGTGTCATATCCCCAACCCGGATCAAGCGTAGGCGGTTCACCGTATATGGCATAAACAAAAGATTTTGGATCCTTGGCTTTTGCAGCCTCTTTGGGTGCCTCAGGGGCAGGAGTCGAAGTTACTTCAACAACTTTCTCAACGACCTTCTCTACCTCTTTAACTTCACCCGGTTTCTCAACAACCTGAGTTACGACCACAGTTTCTTTCACAATCTGTGGCGCACATGCAGGTAGTATCATGCTGGCTAATATCAGCAAAGATACAATTAAAAATAATTTTTTCATGGTTTTCAATCCTCCTTAGATTATATAAATGGTTTAAACTTTACCGTGTTTTGGTATAATATGCATTATCTAATACGACTCGAGAGATCACCTCCTTAAAATAAAGACTGATCAATCTATCTTCGCAGATTGCGTTAAACCATGTGGCATGCTACCCAATGATCAGTAGTAATCTCGCGCCATTCTGGTTCCTTTTCTTTACAAATATTATCGGTGCGCGGACAACGTGGGTGAAAACGACAACCAGCCGGGGGATTAGCCGGGCTGGGCACATCTCCTTCCAGGATCGTGCGCTGGCGCTCACGTTCCTTCACCGGATCAGGAATGGGAACCGCTGAAAGCAGTGCCTGGGTATATGGATGGGCAGGGTGAAGATAAAGTTCATCCCTATCCGCCAATTCCACAACCTTCCCCAAATACATCACGGCTGTGCGATCAGAGATATGGCGCACCATGCTCAAATCATGCGCAATAAAGAGGTAAGTCAACCCTAATTTCTGCTGCAGTTCCTGCAAAAGGTTGACCACTTGGGCTTGGATAGAGACATCCAAAGCCGCAATAGGCTCATCACAGACAATAAATTCTGGATTAAGTGCCAGGGCACGGGCAATCCCGATCCGTTGGCGCTGCCCACCGGAAAATTCATGCGGGTAACGACTGATAAAATAAGGGTTTAGCCCTACCAGTCGTAATAACTCTTTGACACGGTCATCGCGATCCGTGGGTGAACCAATATCATGGATATCCATCGGTTCACGTAAAATGCTGCCCACCTGCATACGTGGGTTAAGCGAGGCATATGGGTCTTGAAAGATCATCTGCATATTGCGGCGTGCCTTACGCAAAGACTCACCCT
>JBAXBF010000348.1:0-3566 GCA_037142095.1 Chloroflexota bacterium | reverse complement strand
CGATACGCTCATTTACCAATATTGCCCGTTTCGCAACATGAAATTTTCCAAATAATTCCCATTCCAGTACATCAAGTACAGCAGAATTAACATAAATATCACCATGGCTGGCAGAAAAAGGATAGGAGGATTTCGCCTCAGGGAAAACCGCACTGTGTTCTGGCACAGTACCATCCCCAAGTTCAATTTTTTCCCATTCAATTTTTTTCCAGACGTCACCCGCACCAAAAGATACGATTCCACCGCTTGTTGTAGAATTCTTCCGTCCAAAAAAACATATTGTTTCGATGCTGGTAGTTTTCCCTAACTCCTGATTAAAGGAAAGCGCATCTGACAAATATTGTTTTTCTTTTTGAGTGTCGAGCCAGAGCGAATTCGTAAATGGATCGACCATCTTGCCATAAGAGTCTCGCAAAAACTGACTATTTGTTGGTATCAATTGATATGCACACGGAAATGTACGCATGACTTCCCGAGTCTGTTGAGGAATGTCAAAGATATTGAATCGTCGCCGAAATAACGTGTCAAGTCCATCGGTAAGAACAACCATAGCCTTAGGGGTGCCATCCCAGGGAGATCCCATTAAAAATAATCGTTCAACACGCTCTTTGCCTCCCAACTTCTCAATATACCAACGTGCGACAAGTCCACCATTACTGTGGGCAATAATCCAAGCTTTTGCACCAGGATGATATGAATTCCAATGCTCAATTGCCTCACCCAATTGAACGGCTGATTTACGATTATCCTGACGCCAATCATAAGGGAAGGAATAGACATTCCGCTCTTGTTCGGAATATTTGGTTGGATTGACTTTATAACCCATTCCTTCCAGCATCTCCAGTAAACGCACATAATGCTCTTGTTTTGCCCAGGGAGATACAAAAATGACCTCATCCATGACATCCACCGCTTCAAGCGCATCATTCGGATACTTTAAGCGGGTGAGCATATGATCTAGCCATACCTCCCATTCAAATGGGTTAGGTGGTAAAGAAGACAAGTTAACCCAAACAAATTCACCCGTCTCTTTATCACGTAGTTTGCTTCCCATGAAGCCAGGAATAATGACTAGATAATGCGAAGGAACCGACATAAACACATGATGAGAATGCCCAGGTATATGAACAATATCCCGGGCATTACATATCCTTTCAGTGAGCCATAACCAATCCGGGAACAGGCTCAGCAATATACATTAATTCTGATACAACAATCTACAACAACTATCTTTCTAAAGGAAACCTTTAGAAGTTTGCTGCATACGCCCGGCGCAAACTCTCAAAACAGATCGTTACCAACAATGGATTACCGCTTGGAATATCCTCGTTACTCAAAGCCAACAATGCGCCCTGTACATAGCGGAATTCGGTTATTCGCCCGACCTCTAAAAGATTATGGCGATAAGACTTCAGGTCTTCCACCATTTTTAAACGGCGCTGCGGGGTGAATAATTTAATAGCCATATCCATCGCTGTCTCAATCATTATATCGGTGATTTTCTCCTGCAATGCATCAAATTTTTCTTGTTCTCCTGCAGCAAATGCAGCCCGAGCTTTGGCACCTAAAGGTTGGAGTTTACCGATTAATTCTTCGGTCAGCCATGGTTTAACTTCGCTTGGCGGTAGATGTAAGGGACCTGCTTCATCACTCACTAACAGTAAAACCGCGCTGTGTTCCATTTGTAAAATCTCTGCCGCATCATGCTGGCGCAAAGTCGGATTCGCAGCATAGAAAGCCATCAAGCGTGCCTTCTTTTCTGGATCCGTTATCAACTTGATTGCTAATTCTTCCGCCTCCTCCATGCTTAGTTCACCCATTTTTGCCGCATCGGTGCCCAGTTCGCTTAAAAAGGCTTTTCTGCGAGCTGTCATTTCCGCTTCCCATTCGTTCCAACCGAACCGGAACATCTCTAATAAGAACAGGTTAACCTTCGTCGGGGCTTCTACCATTCGATAAGCCGTATTCAGAACTAAGATTGCTTCCATATTCTTATTCTGATCCACAAGGGCAGGCAAGACCATGAGCAAATGGCGGGATAAGTCAAAACGCTTCTCCGGTTCGATAAGATAACGCGTACATAACTCGGCAATATCGGCAAAGGATAATGGAGGCACAACACCAACTTGTGGATATCCTAAAGCTTCTAATGAACGCTGAATATCTTTACCTGAGTAACGAAAATCTTTAAAGCGGTCATCACCGAAGACTTGCTTCGCCAGATTAAACAGCTTATCCGGATCAACAACGATCTTAGAGAAATCTCCCTGATATTTTTCAATTTTTTGGGCAGCAATATCAATCCTAGGCTGCACAGCAGCATAATCTGAAACAATCGAGTTTTCAATGGACATTTTTTACTCTCCTTAGATCACCTAACCAGGAACCAACTGGATTTTTACCACTACTATTATTATACAAGAATTCTGGCAATAAGTGTTCATAAATTATCAATGAATAATCCTGAAAATGGCTCAATTAAGGATCAAATCCACCGGGCAGTGGTCTGATCCCATCACTTCCTCGTGAATCACCACATCTCTTAACGAAGGCAAAAGACTTTGAGACATCAGATAATAATCCAAACGCCATCCGATATTCCGTTTACGTGCATTGAATCTGTAAGTCCACCAAGTATACTGTGCCTGCTCAGGGTACAATTGCCGGTAGGCATCCATAAACCCATGTTCCTGGTAACGATCAATCCATGCCCGCTCTTCGGGTAAAAATCCAGAATTCTTCTCGTTTTCCTTCGGGTTTTTAAGATCTATCTCGCGATGGGCTGTATTGAAGTCGCCGCAGATGATGATTTGTTCCCCTTCTTGATGAAGTTTGTCACAAATCTCCAATAAATGAGCATAGAAATCTAATTTGTAATCCAAACGTTCCTGATCGCGCTGCCCATTTGGAAAATAAATGTTATAAAGAATAAAACCTGGATAACGGGTACAAATAACGCGCCCCTCTGCATCAAAGTGAGGCATATTTGTTCCAATAGAGATTTCCGAAGGTTCAGATTTAATCAGGGTCGCCACTCCAGAATAGCCGGGACGCTGGGCAGGATTCCATATCACACGATAATCTCCCAGCCTATCGCGATACTCTTCAATTAATTGTTCTGGGCGAGTTTTTATTTCTTGAAGACAAATTATGTCTGCATCGTTTGATTTAATCCATGCCAATATACCCTTATCCAATGCAGCGCGCAAGCCATTAACATTCCAGGTTGTTATTTTCAATGTTATCTCTCCAGATTTCTATTTCTGTTCTTTCTCCCAGACACGCTCAAAAACATCACATTCATCAACCAGACTCTCGACAAAATCTGCGACATCCTCCTCACTTAATGAAGCCAGATTTTCCAGATGTTCATCATATACCAGTCCATAAACCCACTGCCCATCGATTTCCTCTAAAACCCAGGTACCGTAGTCCAATTGGGCATTTCGTTTGAGAAGGAGGGTAGACATCTTTCCCGGAATGTCCGCTTCTTTCTCAAAAACAGCCGAACTCGGGACATAAAACTCAACCAATTCTTCGTCCAGGGAGGCAAATACATCATATTC
>JBAXBF010000347.1:0-3586 GCA_037142095.1 Chloroflexota bacterium | reverse complement strand
GATCGAGGGGCAGTAGCTGAATAGGCTCGCTGTCCTGGTTTTGGCGGAGGCATTTTGATTGGGGAGGATACCTTTATTTCTAATGGAGGTGTTTCTGAGCGGGGACGTGTCTCAAGTATTGGACGTTTAATGACCTCAAGCGCTTGAGCCCAGGTTTGAACACCCCAGCGGGCAGCCTCATCTGACATGGCGCATTCATTGACAAGACGTTCCACCATGCGTGATAATCCGATCTCCGCAGGAATAGTTTTGTCAAGGGTTAATAACTCATCTGGAACGTGGTTATAGAGTGAAGTGGTAAGAATATAGATTTCGCGTTTATAATCCCCAAAGAAATCCCGCATCAGACTTGCTAAACGGCGTGGATCATTCAGCACCGCTATGCCATAAAGAGAGAGAATCTCGCGCAATTTGCGGAGAGGAATCTCTTCATTCAACTGTTAAAATCCCTCCCCTCGTACAATTTAGAATATCAATTTCTGCCCCTACACATCCAGCTACAGATTGGATGCGTTGGCAGATTTTTGCCGCGATAGCAGCTAAGCCGTTCTCATCGATACCATTATCTGATTCAAGCATAACGCGGAAAAGCGGTTCAGTCCCGGAATAACGCAGGCTGATCTCAATCAAGGATGGATATTGTTTTTGTGTTTCAATCTTAAGCATATTAAGCGCATTCTTATCCAAACGATCATTATGTCCAACATAAGCCGATGCAATAATTTGGGGTGTTTTGCCTATCGTTGCGGCAAAAGCTGCCATCGTTTTTTCTTTTGATTCCAAAAAAGCGCGGATGACATAAAGTGCGGAACGGATACCGTCTCCAGTTGCATGATCTTTATCAACCAGAATAATATGTCCCGATTGCTCCCCTCCTAATCCGATTACCCCTTGCCGAGTATCGGTTTTTTGAATTTCATATAGTTTTTCGACGACATATTTATCACCAACCGGAGTTTCGTACAAGCTCACCCCTAAATTTCCTAAATAGGTTTTTAAGCCAGTGTTTCGCATCGTTGTTGTAACGACAGACTGTGCTAATAATTGCTGTCGATCACTTAAATATCGTGCCAGCATACCTAAAACATAATCCCCATCAATCAGGTTGCCTTCGTTGTCAACCAGCACAACGCGATCTGCATCCCCGTCAAAAGCCAAGCCAAAATCTGCTTGATAATGCTGGATTAGCATCCCCATCTCTTCTACCCAACGACGCACATGCTCTGATCCTGCATTGACATTGATATTCCATCCAGTTGGTGAGGCATGCAGAGCGATGACGCGGGCTCCCATTCTTCCGAAAGTTTCGGGTGCAATGTACGATGCCGCACCGTTTGCACAGTCGATCACTATTTTTAAATCTTTAAGGGATGTTTTTGAGTGTTCGTTAATTAAACTTTGAATGTATAGTTCATGCGTATATTGACCATCCAGCAGTCTGCCTAGACGAGGATTAAGAGGAATAGTTTCTGGAGAATTTAAAAGTTGTTCAATCTGATTCTCCATTTCTTCGGAGAGTTTTTTACCATTCTGTCCAAAAAATTTGATCCCGTTCTGCTCGACTGGATTATGAGAAGCAGATATAACGGCGCCTGCATTTGCCTCTAATAATCGTGTAATCCATGCAATACCCGGCGTTGGAATAACACCGGCATCGATTACATCAAAACCGCTGGCAAGCAATCCGGCAGTCAATGCTTGTTGGAGCATATTTCCTGAAACGCGAGTATCCCTGCCGATAACAATACTTAAATGTTCGGTTCTATTCTGAGTTCTATTTTCGACAGAATTGCGTAAAACAAAACCAGAAGCCTGCCCCAATTTTAGAACGAAGTCTGGGAGTAGCGGATATATTCCTACTGTACCTCGAATACCGTCTGTACCGAAAAAATCCTTCATAACTATGAATTCTCTCCGTTCCTACATAATTTCTATATGCTGTTCTTCAATCGTAACGTCGCGCCAGTAATTTTCCACCCACACGATCACTTCTTGCAGACTTCGCTGCGTATGGGATGAGTCGTTTGAGAGTAAAGCACACCCAATAATTGCCGATTGCCATATATCCATATGATCTAATTCGGCTGTGGAAATGTTAAATTCACGATGTAGACGTGCTAAAAGTGGTTTTAATCGCTGGCGTTTTTCTTTCAGCGAACTACAACCGGGTATATATAGCGTCAAAGTTAAAACTCCAACACACACGGGTTATAGTATAATCTAAATATGAAAGATAAGCGAGTAACTAGCACAAATATTACGATTATTATTTTGATCATTGGCATCCTGGGTATTTTTGCGATTATGGCATGGGCGGCGTTTGCCGTTGTGTCTGCTGTTAAAGAGACCACCACGGATGCATTAAAACCGGTTAGTAGTGTAGCTGAAAGACTAAGTACACAGGTATCACAAGCTCTTAATCCTACTCCAATAATCATACCTGACCCTATAACCATTATTCATGAAATACGTTCCCTCGCCCGTTTAGAAACAGTGGAACTTTCGGTAGAAAAAGTAGTTACGGCGGAAAATGGACAGAATGGAGCCTTGGCAGCCTTGTTCGGTGACCGTTTATTATTTGTAGCGCACGGAACGATTATAGCTGGCGTGGATATGTCAAAACTCACACCTAAAGATATGTGGGTTCAAAATGGTGTTTTGTATGTTCGCTTACCTGCTCCTGAGCTTTTTATAGTAACGCTGGATAATGATAAATCTTATGTGTATGATCGCAATACGGGATTACTTACGAAGGGAAATACGAACCTGGAAACCGAGGCGAGACGGGCAGCCGAAAATGAAATTGAAAAAGCTGCTGTTGAAAATAATGTACTGGATAAAGCCAGCAAAAACGCCGAAAGCTATCTTAGCCGTCTATTCCGCAGTTTAGGGTACGCTGATGTAATTTTTGTTCAACCTGAAAAAACGAACGGAAAGTAAACTCCGTTTATTGTTCTTTTTTATAATTCCAAGATTCGCAAGCATATTTTTCTACCTCCAGGACACTTGCGCGATTGTGCTCGGCAGGTGTTAACTCTTGAGAGAGAAATCGAATTTCTAAAGTCTCCTCAAATGCTTGAATTATCGCAGACGAAGCTTCTTCCAATGTGATAATTTTACCCAGGATGGATTCAATGGTCGTTGCGCGGGTCATTAACCTTTGTGCAGCAGTTGAACGGGATTCTTCATCAGGAAAAGTGAGGACTTGCGTAATTCGCTGCAGATCTCCTTTTAGGGGAATTGCGCCATGCTGCAGGATTCCTCCTTGTCGTCTTGCCTGAGCACTTCCGATGATTTTCTTATGGTTTGCCGTGATTTCATAATTTGAAGGAATTTCGAAGCAGATCGGTTTTTTTGAGTTGGTAACAGAGCTATCCATTGGAAGAGATTGTGCCGATAGTCCAAGTATTTCGAGCGTCTTTAGCAGGGCATAGGCGATGCGTTGGTAGCTTTCCAATACGGAACCAGATAAAATTGGATTATCAGGTGTCCCAATAACAGCGTAGGTTAACTCATCTGTGTGGAGAATAGCTTGCCCCCCCGTTGGGCGTCGTACAAGATCCCACTTATTTTGAATCAGATTATT
>JBAXBF010000346.1:0-3588 GCA_037142095.1 Chloroflexota bacterium | reverse complement strand
AATTTCTTACGGTGATAGTACGGTGATTGAATCCAACGAGGTATAACGACCGCTGGTGTGTGTTAATTTGATGACATGGTACGCATTTCCTAACACACTGCTTGTCCAGCGGAGTCGATATTGTTTCCGGCTTGCATATTGGTTGATCCGGATGGCAGGTCGGTTATCGATTTGAATCGTCACAGTCCCATAAGTGGGTGCTTTAGCGTATACGATTGAGATTCGATTGCCTTTGAAATACATCAAGGCGGCGCTGTTGATGGCAGTCGAATATTTCAGCGTCCGGCTGTAGTAAAGGCTGCTGTTGACATTCACCCATTTTCCTGAATAGAGGATGCGTGGATTGCGCTCATCATATACTGCTGGAAGAGCAAAATCGCTGAAGTTTCTTGCCTGTCCAGATGACTGCCCAATCATCAACGCGTTACTGAATACGGCTTCAAAAGCGGATCCGGGAACGCTATTGTCTAATTGGTGCAAGTTATCGTTGTTCCAGCGCTCGTCCGGTGAACCGGAGATATACCAGGATGAGCCGTTATCTGCGACGATCATTCCATATTTTTTCAATGCCCGTAAGATCACCTGCACTTCGGGTGCAAAATTGGAGATGGGGAAGTTTGCCTTCAAGCGGAAGCGCTGTCCCATGGGGGGATACTGTGCCCCGGTCAGATCGGAGGCAAAATGGCGGGCGGGCCAGACGTAAGCCCGCCTTGTTTGCGGAACTGTGAAGCGGATGGCGTGTTTTATCTCACCCGAGGCGACTTCGTCATAAGTAACCAAACCCGGCGCAATCGGCAGACCGGCGGCATCGGCGGAAGTCCAACCGGAGGTACGCAGCGGTGCGTTGGTTTTAAGATCGTATCTAGCACCTGAATCCGCATTCCAGGAGCCGTCTGATTGGGGGAATGCATTGTATAGCTCGTATAAAATGCAGCTATCCTGATTGACAACCAGAACGTGCCGGTCGCCATCGCTGCCAGAACCGCCTTCAACCCGTGCGTCGGTGGGAATCGGAAAAGGACCTGCATCGCTTTCATCACCGTATGCCGTGTAGTTAATCGAAGCCAGGGGTTGTGTTCCAGAAACAAAATCTACCGGGAAACCGATTGGACCACCATCCCAGGTTCCTGAACCAAAGTCAGCATGCATCGTTCTGCTCGCACCAATCGTATTTACGTAAGCATTAGAATTTGGATCGACAGGAAGGGAATTTACCGGAACATTCCAGATGTTATTGGACGGGTATATCGAGCATGGTGTAGGATTTGGGGTCGTAGTGGGGGTTGGCGTGTTCGTAGGCGTGGGCACTGTTGTTTCGGTTGGGATTTTGGTTGCTGTCGGAGTTGGGATATCCCCTCCGTCCGGCAGAGCACGGTTTGAAACAAGATGATCCGAAAGCCAGTTCAAATAACATTCCAGGTTGGTATAACCGCTTACACCGCTGAATAAGACAGTGAGTTCACTGCCATTATGATCCTGCACGTTGGGATTGAGCCCGTAACGAGTCTCAAACCAATCCGGCATGCCGTCGGAGTCGGTATCGATTTCTGGGGTGGGCGGGCTGCTGGGGTTAAAGTCAAGGGTGAATGCATCCCTCGCGCCAGCCTGGCTGAGGGGTGTCGTATCGATTGTGTTTGTTTGTAGCGAGTGGATGTAACGGCGGTCCATCGCATCCCGTGGAAATGCACCCACATTATTGATCATATAGTTAACAACCTGGTCGGTTGAGGTGTAAGAGATGCCGGGGTAATCTAACCGGCTACTAAGGCGCTGGGCTGCTCCCATATTGGTGTTGGCTCCATTGCTGGGGAAATCATTACAGCAATAAGCCAACTGGTAATCGGAATAGGCAGGGTAACGGTCGATACGGTTCCCGGAGAAATACAGTGAATTTTGACTATTAGCCAGAAAATCAGAGTACATCATGCCGTATGGGAAGCTCGGGCGCGTTACCATATAATTATTAACCATATTCATCGCCAGACGGTATTGCCCATAAGCCGGATCGTCATTGACATAACGGGTGGTCCAGATCGTGAATCCTGGATCCCATATCAGGTTGTTCGATAGTTCCAAATGGAAGGAATGGTTCTGGCAGTTGCTGTATTCCGGAATCCCATTGTATTCTACTCCCGACGTCGCACAGGTAATTTCGGGAAGCCTGCCGAAGATGCGATGCCACATATTATGGTGGATGGAGATGTAATCCTGTGGGTGCGTGGAATGAGAATAATTCATCAACATACCGCCGTATTCATTGTGTGCCCCGACGGTTTCTGCCATGATGACATTCTGGAGTGTGCCATAACTAGCCCAACTGATTTGAACTACCTCATCGGAGGAATTGGCAAAAGAACTATGGTCAATAATGAAATTACGGACGCCATCCATGCGCAGCGTGTCTTCATCGAGCTCTACACCGCTCGGAATAGAAGTGCTCAAGTCCAAGCGGGAACGCATATGGCGGATGATCAGGTTATCGCACTCGTTGCGGTCGTAATGCCCATCGCAAACCAAGCCGCGCACGATGATTCCTCCCGGTGAGGTCTGCCCTGCCAGGGTAACATTTCCATTAACGATCTCGGCTGTAGAATGGATGACACCGCTCACTTTAAATAAAATATAACGGGGACCACTCTGCCTTAACGCCCAATTGAGAGAACCTGGAATGATGCCCGCCGGATCGGGGGCAAGGGTTGTTACATAAATAACCCGCCCGCCACGCCCACCGGTGGTCGCCATCCCGTATCCTTCTGCACCAGGGAAAGCCGGCAGCGTACCGGATTGCAGGTTTTCGATCGGGGCAGATCCTGCCAATTCAGCAGATGAAGCAGGCATCGCTGGGGCTGCTATAGAGACGGTTTCGGTTGCTGTTTGCTCGATAAGTGGAACGGGGGATTCACTTGGATTAACAATTGGTTGGTCGGGTGTTGGGGTTTCTCCCGGATCGAGATAAATGACGGAGGTGTGGTCAGCCGCTAAGGCAAAAGCGAATCCTCTCAATGGGCTAACGGCTAGGATAGTTAATACAAAAAGAATGGCGATGAATCCGAGAAGTTTTTTCATATTGTCTCCGAAGTTTGGCTCTTCATGTCCAGGATGCTGAAAAAAGGGTGATATGTAGTTTAATCTTAACAAATGTTCTTCCAAACAACAATATACCTAAAGTACTAGTTTCATTTAGGTTTCCTTGTTCGATTTAGTTGAAGATTCTGATAAAATATGTTATACCCTTAATAAGGTGGATTTTTTTGAAAGATATGCTTCGTATTGTTTTAAGGTGAAATGAAAGAATCTGAACCAGCCCAGACCAGTTTATTCAACGTAGAAGAGAATCTTCGTGCGATCTTTGATGTAATTAAGGATGGCGTTGTTGTAACACATCAAGGCGTTATTCAGTTCTCGAATCCTAGAATGGCGGAAATGCTCAAGGTGGAAGGCACCGAATCAATCATCGGTAAAAATTTCCTTGATTATTTCACGCCAGAGTCGATGAAAATTGCGGCGG
The DNA here is from genome assembly GCA_037142095.1 of Chloroflexota bacterium. GTDB lineage: Bacteria > Chloroflexota > Anaerolineae > Anaerolineales > DRKV01 > JBAXBF01. The sequence goes on along the minus strand of JBAXBF010000346.1, from coordinate 80 downwards.
CGTACATTCAGAAACACCAGGCACAAATACCGGATGCAAGAAGTATTTTTGAGTGCGAATTAGTGCGCACGGATGGTTCA
>JBAXBF010000345.1:0-3619 GCA_037142095.1 Chloroflexota bacterium | reverse complement strand
TCGATAAAAATATGGAGAAGCCAATGCAAACAATCACTTTTGATGAAGCGATCGAAAAAGCCGGTTTTGGGAAATTCCAAAAAAAACTGATGGTGATCTGCGGGCTGGGATGGGCAGCCGATGCCATGGAGATTCTGCTCATCGCCTTTATCCTTCCCGTTGTAGCGAAAGAGTGGAAACTGAGCACGACAGAACAAGGCTTATTGGGGACTGCCATCTTCCTGGGGATGCTGGCAGGCGCCTGGGTATGGGGTCGCCTGAGTGACCTGTTTGGACGGAAGATAAGCTTCATCAGCACAGTTGCCATCAGCGCGATTTTTGGGCTGCTGTCCGCTTTTGCCCCTTCCTTCGGCTGGCTGATGGTGTTGCGCGTGCTGACCGGCTTCGGCGTGGGGGGGATGCTGCCCGTCGATTATGCCATTTTTGCCGAATACTTACCCTCCCAGAAGCGCGGCAGGTATCTGGTGCTGTTGGAATCGTTCTGGGCATTAGGCACCCTACTGGCAGCGGGATTATCCTGGCTGGTGATCCCCAGTCTCGGCTGGCGCTGGCTGCTCATTATTTCGGGTTTGTCGGCATTCATCATTTTCTTCATCCGGCGCTATATCCCCGAATCACCGCGCTACCTGATGGTGAAAGGAAAGCACCAGGAGGCAGCAGAGATTCTCCAACTCGTAGCAAAAGAAAATGGAAACGATTTGAGCGGTTACGAAATCAGCCCAGTCCAGGTAACTGCCCGGGCAAAGGTAAGCGATCTGTGGAAGCCCGCCCTGCAGCGGGTCACGATTTTGCTCTGGGTGATCTGGTTCTTTATCTCGCTAGGCTATTACGGCGTTTTCACCTGGATGCCGAATTACTTCAGAGCCAGCGGTATGACCCTGCTGCCCGTTTATCAGAACTCGTTCATCCTGGGGTTGGCACAGCTCCCCGGTTATTTCTCGGCTGCATTCCTGGTTGAGAAGCTGGGTCGGCGCAAGACTCTGGGAATATACTTATTAGCCAGCGGTGTGTTCACCTACTTATTCGCTGCCGTAACGACATTGAACTGGATGGTGGCGATGGGGGTATGGATGTCTTTCTTCACCCTCGGCGCGTGGGGCGCTCTTTATGCCTACACGCCGGAAGCCTATCCAACCAGCCTGCGCGGCACGGGAATGGGAACTGCCAGCGGGATGACGCGTATCGCCGGAGCGATTGCCCCGTCACTGGGCGCCTTCCTGCTTGGCGGAGGGTTAATGGTGCCTCTGACGGTGTTTGCCATTGCCTACGCGGTGGCGGGCTTGGCTGCTTTCGCCCTGCCGCTGGAGACTCAGCAAAAACCGCTGCAGGATGTCCTACAATAATAATTACTTAACAACTCTTATCAACTACAGTATATGAACTGGTAAGAGGTTGGAGGATTTCAGAACAATGTTGTTACCAATAAATCAAATAATCAACGGGGATTGTATTGAAGTACTAAATTCTCTTCCAGAACATTCTATTGACCTTATTTTCGCTGATCCACCCTACAATCTACAACTCCAAAACGATTTACATCGTCCCAATATGACAAAAGTAGATGCAGTTAATGATTCTTGGGATCAATTCGATTCATTTGCTGCATATGACGAATTTACGCACAACTGGTTATCCGCTTGTAAGCGAATATTGAAACCTTCGGGCACCATTTGGGTAATTGGTTCCTATCACAATATATTTCGAGTAGGAACAACGATGCAGAATCTAGGTTACTGGATACTCAATGACGTGATTTGGATCAAAACCAACCCGATGCCAAACTTTCGTGGTGTCCGATTTACGAATGCCCACGAAACATTAATATGGGCAAGTACAGGACAAGACGCCAGATATACATTCAACCATCATGCCATGAAAGAATTGAATGAAGAAAAACAAATGCGAAGTGACTGGTGGTTAGTTTCACTCGCAACGGGATTTGAACGACTAAAAGACGAACAAGGCGAAAAAGCGCACTCAACTCAAAAACCTCAAGATTTACTATACAGGGTTATCCTTTCTTCCAGTAAACCGGATGATATTGTTTTAGATCCATTTTTTGGCAGTGGAACAACCGGAGCAGTTGCTAAACTCCTCCATCGTAATTGGATTGGGATTGAACGTGAGGAAAAATATATTAAATTAGCCCAAAAAAGGATTGACTCAATCACTCCAGGATTATATGACGAAGCATCATTTGAAGTTAGAAGTCAAAAACAACTAGCCCCTAGAGTAGAATTCTCGGTTTTAGTAGAAAATAATTACCTCCAACCTGGACAAATTTTATTTTTTCGCAAAAATTTATCCAACTATGCTACTATTAAACCCGACTCCAGACTCCACACGGCAGATGGATTTGAGGGATCGATACATAAAGCGGGTAGTCATTACATGAACGATTCTCCTTGTAATGGATGGGATCATTGGTATGTTCAAGAAGATTCACAAATGTTTTGTTTGGATGTGATCCGGCAGCGCTATCTGGCAGATAAGGGGCTAACCAAATGACGGAACAAGACGAAGCAGCTATCCATAAAACTGTGCTCAATGTGAAGTACCGCAGCGAGCCATTGAGCGCAAATTGGCTGAAGTCGATGCCCCCGGTGAAACCGCCATCGCAGCGGTGGTAAATACAGGGAAGTCTGCGCGCTTCGTGAATTTTGGCGGAAAGATTCCGGCGCCTATTCATAGCTTGAGGAATTGAGGTTTCTCTAAATTCGAAACATTCCCTCATTTTCTATCTTCCGTTTTGTAAATATGATTACGTTCAATCTTTCAATTTTTCAAAAATTTCCGGGTTATCTCTCTCTAGATATACGAAAATTTCAACCACTCCCGGGTCAAAATGAGAACCGCTTTCTTGCATAATAATATCGCAAGCTTTTTCATGGCTGAAGGGAGGTTTATAAGGTCGCAGGGATATCAATGCATCATAGGTATCCGCAACAGCCACGATCCGCGCCGACAGCGGAATGTCATCACCCGCCAGACCATCCGGATAACCATTACCATCCCATTTTTCATGATGCGACCTGGCAATCGCAATGCCCATGTTAAGAAAGGCATTTTTCGGATACTGTCCTCGCACAGCGCTTAATGTTTCGGCTCCGATACTCGTGTGTTTCTTCATGATCTCAAATTCATCCGGACTCAGTTTGCCAGGCTTCAGCAAGATGCTGTCCGGTATCCCAACTTTACCGATATCGTGCAATGGACTGGCATGGAAGATATTATTCATATAGTCCGGTGAAACACGATCTTTATAGTGCGAAGACTCGCTTAGCCTGTCTGCTATAACTCTACAGATTGTCCGCACACGTTCTAGATGTTTCCCTGTTTGGTAATCTCGCGATTCAGCCAATTTAGCCATAGCAAATATCATCGATAACTGCAAATCGGATATCTCTTTCACCTTACTCTGTACCAATTCCTGCAGGTTCTGATTATACATCTCCAGTTCGGTTTGAAGCCGCCTAAGTTTTAAATGGGTATCCACCCGAGCCTGGACTTCTTCGAATTGAAACGGCTTCGTGATGTAGTCCACACCGCCAACAGAGAACGCTTTAACTTTATCCAGAGTCTCGTTAAGAGCACTGACAAAGATTACCGGTATATCCTT
>JBAXBF010000344.1:0-3642 GCA_037142095.1 Chloroflexota bacterium | reverse complement strand
AGGGTGAGTCTTTGCGTAAGGCACGCCGCAATATGCAGATGATCTTTCAAGACCCGTATGCTTCGCTAAACCCGCGTATGCAGGTGGGCAGCATTCTACGTGAGCCGATGGATATCCATGATATTGGTTCACCGACAGATCGCGATGATCGCGTCAAAGAGTTATTGCGTTTGGTAGGGTTAAATCCTTATTTTATCAGCCGTTACCCGCATGAATTTTCCGGTGGGCAGCGCCAGCGTATCGGGATAGCCCGTGCATTGGCACTCAATCCAGAATTTATTGTTTGTGACGAACCTATCGCTGCTTTGGATGTCTCCATTCAAGCTCAGGTGGTCAACCTTTTACAGGAGCTGCAGCAAAAATTAGGGCTGACTTACCTCTTTATCGCACATGATTTGAGTATGGTGCGCCATATTTCCGATCGAACGGCTGTGATGTATTTAGGGAAGGTAGTGGAATTGGCGGATCGGGATGAGCTCTATCTGCATCCTGCCCATCCCTATACTCAGGCATTGCTTTCCGCTGTTCCCATTCCGGATCCGGTGAAGGAACGCCAGCGCCAGCGCACTATTCTGGAAGGAGATGTACCCAGCCCAGCTAATCCACCCTCTGGATGTCGTTTTCACCCGCGCTGTCCGCGCACAGATAAAATTTGTACGGAAAAGGAACCTGAATGGCGCGAGATCGCTACTGATCATTGGGTAGCATGCCATATGGTTTAATACAAACTGCGAAGGTAGATTGATCAGTCTTTTGTAAGGAGGTGATCACTCGAGTCTTATCAGATGATAAATATAATTAAAACACGCTAAAGTTTAAATCATTTATATAATATCTAAGGAGGATTGAAAACCATGAAAAAATTATTTTTAATTGTATCTTTGCTGATATTAGTCAGCATGATACTGCCTGCATGTGCGCCACAGGTACAAGAGAAAGTTGTTGAAAAAATCGTTGAAGTTACCTCAACACCTGCACCTAAGCAGGAAATTAAAGCAAAAGATCCGAAATCTTTTGTTTATGCCATGTACGGTGAACCACCAACACTCGATCCAGGTTGGGGATATGATACCGCTGAGGGTCTGATCGTTAACAACGTTTATGAGACTCTGGCTTTCTTCAAGCGCCAGAAGGCATCGGAATTTATTCCGCAATTGGCTGAGAAATGGGAAATTTCTCCCGATGGCAAGACATACACCTTTACAATTCGCAAGGGTGTCAAATTCCATAATGGTGATGAACTGACCGCCGAAGATGTAGCTTATACCTACCAACGCAACCTCTTGCAGGGTGGTGCCAACAGCCCAATGTTGCTCTGGACCGAGCCGGTCTATGGCATTGGCATCCAGGATGTGACCGATGTAGTTCAAGCGAAATTAGATGCTATGCAACCCGCACCTATTCCCACGACTGAGGCATCATTAACACCCGAAGGACAAGCAACATCTCCCGAAGGTACAGGAACTCCAGCAGGAGAAGCTGTTCCTACAGAAGCCCAAGTGCCTACTGCGGTACCGATTGAAAAAGTCAGTCTGGTTGATAACCGAGAAGCTCTTTCAAAGGTCGATCCTGGGGTGTTGGAAGATGTCTGCAATGTGACCAAGGGAGCCATCAAAGCTGATAATGCGGCCGGCACGGTTGTGGTTACCCTGGCACAGCCTTTCGCCATGTTCCTGGCAACGACCGCACACCAATCTGGCGCGATCCTTGATAAGAAGTGGGCAGTTGAGAATAAAGCTTGGGACGGTGACTGCAAGACCTGGCAGAATTATTATTCTGTTACGGATGAAACATCACCTCTCTCCAAGATCATGAATGGTACGGGTCCCTTTAAATTCGATCACTGGACTCCCGGTGAAGAAATCGTCATGACCAAGAACGAGAATTACTGGCGCAAAGAAGCTGCTTGGGAAGGTGGTCCTAGTGGTCTGGCGAAATTTGATAGCGTCATTATCAAGAAAGTGGACGAATTCGGTACTCGTTTTGCGATGATGCAAGCTGGCGACGCCGATGTTGCCATCGTGGATCTGGTCGATTCAACGCAGGCAGACTCACTGGTTGGTGAGATTTGCGATTTCAATGCTGAGAAGGACGATTTCGATTGCAAACCTTCTGCTACACCTGATCAACCCCTGCGCAAGTTCCAGGGCGCACCTGGTGTAATCCGTGGTGATGCGATGTTCACGTTCAATATCAAGACCGAGGGGGGCAATAACCTGTTGGGTAGTGGTAAATTGGACGGCAATGGTATTACGCCCGATTTCTTCAATGATATCCATGTCCGCAAGGCATTTAACTACTGCATGGATTGGGATACGCTCATCGCAGATGCCTATAAAGGTGCTGCCATTCAGGGTATTGGTGTTTTGATCCCCGGCATGCCCGGTTGGGATCCGAATGGGAAGAAGTATTCCTTCGACCTGAAGAAATGCCAGGAAGAAATCGAACTGGCTTGGGGTGGGCAGCTTAAGGAAAAAGGTTTCCGCGTCCAGGTTATCTACAACACTGGAAATAATGTCCGCCAGACCGCTGCTCAGATCCTGCAGGCGAACTTCCGCCAGGTTGATCCGAAGTACCAAATCGAAGTTCTGGCAGTCCCGTGGCCTGTGATTTTGAAGACTACCCGTGATGCACGCGGTACAATCTTCTTCATTGGGTGGCAGGAAGATGTTCATGATGCTCATAACTGGGTGCAGCCGTTCTTGGTAGGTACCTATGCAACCAGCCAAAATCTTCCGAAGGAGATCAAGAGCCAGTTCCAGGCACTCGTAGACAAAGGTATCGCTGAAACCGATACTGCCAAGCGCGCTGAAATCTACAAACAGGTTCAAGACCTTGAATACGAAAATGCACTTGGTATCCGTTTGGGTATTCCAACCCGTATTTTCTATGAACAGCGCTATGTGAGCGGTTTCTATGCAAACCCGATGTTCCCGGATGACTATTATTTCTACGCTTTAGGCAAATAGTAAAATCTGTTATTCATTTTACGCATGGGCGGGAGATTATTCCCGCCCATGTAAATTCCTTCTCTGGGTAGAGCAAAATTCCTCAGAGTTTAATTTGAGAGATTGTGCTGTACCTGGATAGAAAGTTGTTATGTTTGATGGAATATTTTACTTAAGGAAGTGCGTATGACCCGTTATATCGTTCGCCGTGTGTTGGTGATCCCCCTTATTTTATTTGGTGCTACCCTTCTGGTGTTTTTCTTCTTGCAGTTTCTTTCACCAACGGAACGGTCTGCGCTATGGTTGAGAGATTTACCAAAAAATCAAGCTGCCTGGGATGCCGTTATCAAGAAATACTGTCTTGATTGTCCTATCCATATTCAATATTGGAATTGGTTGGTTGGCGTAAAAGACCCCATGACCGGTAAAATAACGGGTGGTGTGCTGCGCGGAGACTTGGGTTATTCTCGAACAGGGAATGAAGCTGTAGTTGACGTGATAAAACGTCGTTTTCCTGCAACTTTGGAGTTGGCATTATGGGCAGTCATACCGGTCATTGGGGGCGGTATCTGGCTGGGGGTCCAATCTGCCGTCCATCATAATAAGCCCATCGATCAAATCTCACGTGTTTTCAGTATCGTGGGTTGGTCTTTTCCGACTTTCGTGTTTGGTTTACTCATTCTCATGTTCTTCT
>JBAXBF010000343.1:0-3673 GCA_037142095.1 Chloroflexota bacterium | reverse complement strand
CAATATCAAGCCTTGTTTAAATCAGGATTATGGTCTAAATCAAAATATAACCTGGGCATCATTAAAGAATATAACGAATATCAGAGACTTTATAAGGGTACTGCTTATGATGTGGCTCTTGATCCAGCTCAAAAGGGTGTGGACTGGAATGTTTACTATACAAAGGGAGCCGTCGTAGGGTATATGCTCAACGAAACGATGATGAAAGTAACGGACAATAAGATCGATATGGATGACTTGATGAAACACTTATTTAATAATTGGGCATTAAAGAAGAATGAATCTGCCGAATGGTACAATTATAAATACCATATCTCGGTGAATGACCTTCTGAAATCGATCAATACCATCACGGAACATGACTTCTCCGATTTCTTCCAGGCATATGTCTATGGTAATAAACCATTACCCGTATCTATTAAAAATTATCGTCTTGAAGTCGATTTCAATACAATACCTCCTGTGCCAGGAAAATAATTTCCATGCTTGTATCCATCGTTACCCCATCTTTTAACCAGGTAGAATATCTGGAAACCACCATTCAATCCGTTCTCTCACAGGATTACCCGGAATTGGAATATATTATCATGGATGGCGGTTCAACCGATGGTAGTCTGGAGATCATCCATAAATATGCTGATAGGCTTGCTGGGTGGGTTTCAGAGCGAGATGCCGGCCAGACGGATGCCATCAATAAAGGTTTTGCGAAAGCACATGGGGATATTTTCGCCTGGCTCAATTCGGACGATACCTACGAAGCGGGGGCAATTGCGGAAGCAGTGAACTTCCTTGAGACGCATCCTGAGGTGGGTATGGTCTATGGCGATGCGAACTTTATTGACGCGCAGGGGAATGTCATTGGTAAGTTTCCTGCAAAGCAAACCGATTATAAACGTTTACGGCAGGGTTTTGTACATGTGCCCCAGCAAGCCGCCTTTTTCCGCGCCGGTCTGTGGCGTAAGGTCGCTCCTCTTGATCCAACCTTTTATTTTGCGATGGACTATGATTTGTGGGTACGGATAGCCAAAAGAGCACCTTTGGCGTATAATCCTCGTACATGGGCTAATTTTCGGATTCATCAAGCCGCTAAGACGGAAAAAGCGGATGATCGTTGTTGGCCCGAGATGTTAAAAGTTCATTACCGTGAAGGTGGAAGTTGGTTTTCCACTCTGGTATTCAAGTCTTATATCCGTTCTTTGTTTTATGGTCGCTTGTCTTTGCAAGCTCGCCTGTGGCTGAGAAGAGCATTTCATTAAACCTTCTGTTCTTTCGATTTCATTCTCTTGATGGAGAAATGGAGAGGTAATACATGAAATTCACACCCGCAAAACTCAATGGCATCCTCATTATGGAGCCGCGCTTTTTCCAAGATGAACGCGGTTTTTTCACTGAAATGTACCAACATCAGCGTTTTACCGAAGCGGGAATTCCGGATGCTTTTGTTCAGGACAATCTTTCAGGTTCACGGCGCGGCATCTTGCGCGGGTTACATTACCAGGTCTGTAAGCCGCAGGGGAAATTGGTGCGTGTAACTGCCGGAGAAGTCTACGATGTTGCCGTCGACTTGCGCAGTAGTTCACCCACTTTTGGACAGTGGATGGGGATGTATATCTCCGCCAATAACCATATTCAATTATGGATTCCACCTGGTTTTGCCCATGGTTTCTACGTTTTAAGCGAGTGGGCAGAACTCCTTTATAAAGTTACCGATTTTTATGCTCCAGAATATGAACATACCTTGCTTTGGAGCGATGTCCAGGTAAATATTGCCTGGCCCCTGATTGGAACGCCCCTTGTCTCTGATAAGGATCAACAAGGCAAATCTTTCGTGGAAGCAGATAAATTCGATTAAAAATAATGAACCTAATCTAAAATGGCGTAATGAAAAAAGATTTCATTAAATTTCAGCAGGAGAATTGAATGAATAATATTCTCATCACTGGGGGTGCCGGCTTCATCGGCTGTAATTTTATCCGCTTTATCTTGGATAAAGAGCCTGAAATCCAGGTTATTAACCTCGATGCTTTGACATATGCGGGTAGTCTGGAGAATCTCACTGACCTTCCTGACAGTAGTAGCCACCGCTACCATTTTGTTCAGGGGGACATTGGTGAAAGCGCTCTGGTCGTAGACACCTTACAAAACTACCAAATTGACACGGTCGTTCATTTTGCAGCCGAATCACATGTGGACCGCTCGATCTTGAGCCCGGGGCTCTTCGTGCAAACCAATGTGGTTGGGACCTTTACATTATTGGAAGCATTGCGCCAGGTCTGGCTTAATGGATCTAGCATAGAAAAACGCAGCCAGTACCGTTTTCACCATGTCTCAACCGATGAGGTCTTTGGTTCCCTCAGTCTGGATGCTCCAAGTTGGACAGAGACGACACCCTATGCACCCAATTCGCCTTATGCTGCCTCGAAAGCAGCCAGCGATCATTTCGTGCGCGCTTATGGACATACATACGGTTTGCCTTATACATTGACGAACTGTTCAAATAATTATGGACCGTATCAATTCCCCGAAAAACTCATTCCCTTGATGATTATGAATGCTTTGCAGGGTCTTCCTCTACCGGTATATGGAGATGGTAAACAGATTCGGGATTGGCTGTATGTCGAGGATCATTGCGAGGCGATTTGGATGGTGCTGCGCCAGGGTAAACTTGGTGAAACGTACAATATTGGTGGCGGAAACCAGCCAACCAACATGGAAGTGGTTCATACTCTGTGCCAGGTGCTGGATGAACTCTTACCTGGTTCTCCAAACGTCCCTCATCTAAATTTGATCCAGTTTGTCAAAGACCGGCTGGGGCATGACCGGCGTTATGCTATGGATGCCTCAAAGATGGATCAGGAGTTAGGCTGGCAGCCGCGTTATTCTCTGCATGCGGGACTACGGCAGACGGTGGAATGGTATCTGAATCATGCTGCCTGGGTTACTGCCATCAGTAAACAAACGAATTTTCAGGAATGGATTGAGAAAAATTACAAGGAGAGAGCCAGATGAAAGGCATCATTTTAGCAGGTGGGTTGGGGACCCGTTTATTTCCTCTGACGATATCTGTCAGTAAACAGCTTTTACCGGTTTATGATAAACCGATGATTTATTATCCGCTTTCTATGCTGATGCTTACCGGTATTCGGGATGTCTTGGTGATCAGCACCCCGGAGGCGACGCCGATGTTTCAGCAATTGCTTAAAGATGGCAGCCACTGGGGAATGAATTTTTCGTATGCTGTGCAGGCAAACCCGCGCGGCTTGGCAGATTCATTCATTGTAGGGCGCGATTTTGTCGGCAATGACTCGGTCGCGCTTATCCTGGGGGATAATATCTTCTATGGTACAGATTTGGCAAAACGTCTGCGCAGCGCGTCTCAATTGGAAGATGGTGCCCTGATCTTTGCCTATCCAGTACGTGATCCTGAGCGATATGGAGTGGTTGAATTTGATGAGAATGAACGTGCCTTGAGCATCGAGGAAAAACCAAAGCATCCGCGCTCCAATTATGCAGTTCCAGGTTTGTATTTCTATGATAACCGGGTGCTCGAAATCGCCGCCAATCTGAAACCATCCCCACGCGGTGAAATGGAAATCACCGACGTGAACCAGATTTATCTTGAGCAGGGCAAGCTGCGGGTGGAAGTGTTGGGAAGAGGGGTTGCCTGGCTGGA
>JBAXBF010000342.1:0-3678 GCA_037142095.1 Chloroflexota bacterium | reverse complement strand
GCGTCACCGGTCATAGGACCACCAAAACCAATTTTGATGCTATCGCCAGCTTTAAATACGGCGCATTTCTTCTGGTCGGCATCACCTGCACAGTCCGCCGGGGCACCGCCCTTTGGAGCCTCTACCTTCGGCGCCTCAGTGGGCGCTTCCTGCTTAGGTGCTTCTTGCTTAGGTGCTTCGGTCGCAGCAGGACCGCATGCTACCAGAAGCATTGACACCAGAATCAGGACAGACAAAATTGTGAAAATACGTCTAGACATTCTTTTCCTCCTTAAAAAAAATTTATGTCTTAAAAAAATGAAGGTTCATTGTCGTTCTAAATACTACAGGTAAAAGATACCTCATCTTCTCCATATCTAATAAAAAACCTAAACGAACCATCACTTCCACACAAAATAAGTAACTTTTTTCTAAAAATTGGGGGGGGGATGATAGCAAATTCCGAAACTTCTTACAAAAAATACCTAACCTAATGTGACCTAATAACCATGAACAGGTACAATTTGGTAAATTCTAACAGGATGCTTGAGTAAGGTCAAGGGTCAGTTATGATTTGAAAACGGTTTCAAATTGCCACTTTACTGGCATTCAAGAAGATAGCTTCGTCAATCATTTGTCACAGTCCCCTTTACACGTCCAAATTCGTGACATCCCTAGCATGCGTCTGAATAAATTTACGGCGTGGCGGTACTGCATCTCCCATTAACATATCAAATGTGCGGTCAGCTTCGGCGGCATCTTCTACATTAACCAATAAAAGGGTACGGTTATTGGGATTCATGGTCGTCTCCCAAAGCTGATCAGGATTCATCTCCCCTAAACCCTTATAACGCTGAATGCCAAAATTTTCACCTACGCCCAATTTCGTGAGTAGTTTATCCTTTTCGGGGTCGGTGTAGGCATAGTATATTTTCTTCTTATGATCAACACGGTAAAGCGGTGGTTGAGCAATATATAGATGTCCTTTTTCGATCAAGGAAAGCATATAACGGAAGAAAAAAGTCAGCAAAAGCGTACGAATGTGGGCACCGTCCACATCTGCATCGGTCATTATGATCACTCGTCCATAGCGTAAACCCGTCAGGTCAAAGCCATCGCTTATCCCCGTTCCCAGAGCCGAAATAAGTGCCTTGATCTCGGTGGAGGCAAGCATTTTATCCAGACGAGCGCGTTCGGTGTTGAGTATTTTTCCACGCAGAGGCAAGATTGCCTGGAAGTGACGGTCGCGGCCTTGCTTTGCAGAGCCACCTGCGGAATCACCTTCGACAATATAGAGCTCGGTCTTCTCAGAATTACGTTCAGAGCAATCAGCTAATTTTCCAGGTAAGGTCATACTTTCCAGCGCGGATTTGCGAATCACCAGGTCACGCGCTTTACGAGCGGCATCACGCGCCCGTGCCGAAGTCAGGCATTTCTGGATAATCGCCTTGGCAGCAGAGGCATTCTCTTCAAGAAATACATTCAAAGCTTCACCAACAGCCTGCTGGGTGTAAGTCTGGACTTCCGGGTTCATTAATTTGACTTTCGTCTGGCTCTCAAATTGAGGATTGGGGTGTTTAATACTTACGATCGCGGTCATCCCTTCACGGGTATCTTCCCCTGTGAAATTAATGTCAGCCTCCTTTAATAAACCAGAACGCCTTCCATAGTCATTAATCGCGCGCGTAACCGCTATCCGCAATCCAGTCAGATGGGTGCCTCCGTCAACCGTATTAATTGTATTAGCAAAGGAATAGACCGATTCGGTATAGGAATCTGTATATTGCAGAGCAACATCGACCGTAATTCCTTCGATTTCCTTTTCGATATGGACAACCGGATGTAATGATTGGCGATTATGGTTAAGGTAACGCACAAAAGCTGCGATACCGCCTTCGAAATGAAAAGTCATTTCGTGATCTTCGCGTTCATCGCGAAAATATAAGGTAATCCCGCGGGTTACAAACGCCATTTCACGAAAGCGCTGGATCAAGGTATCGAAACGAAAAGTGAAATCACCGACAAAGATTTCAGGGTCAAATTTGAAACGAGTTTGCGTTCCGGTTATTTCCGGATCCACTTTTCCAATTACCGTTAATGTCGTTACCGGACGTCCGCGTTCGAATCGCTGTTTGTGTTCTTTGCCATCCCGCTTTACAATTACCTCACACCATTCGGAAAGTGCATTTACAGCCGAAACACCCACACCGTGCAAGCCGCCAGAAACTTTATACCCACCCCCGCCAAATTTACCTCCCGCATGAAGTACGGTCATTACCACTTCGAGCGCAGATTTTTTCATTTGCGGGTGCATATCCACAGGAATACCGCGCCCATTATCGATGACACTGACTGAATTATCAGTATGAATAATAACTTCGATCCGCGTGCAAGTGCCTGCCAGAGCTTCGTCTATGGAATTATCTACAACTTCATAGACTAAGTGATGAAGTGCCTTGATATCCGTCCCACCTACATACATTCCTGGACGGCGGCGGACAGCTTCCAGACCCTCTAATACCTGAATATCTTTTGCATCATAAGATAATACATCGTTCTCGTTTGCCATAAAACCTCCCAGGAATAATATACCCCCTATCACTCCTTAATAAAATATTAGAATCCCCTATACTGTTTGCTTATCCAATCCCGATTGAGCAACCATCTTAATATTCAACACTTCTTGCATCCATTTATCAGACTGTTGATAATAAATAAAACTTGCCGATAAAAGACCGGTAAACACAAAACCATGACCAAATATTCCAATTAAACTCATCCAAGAATTTTCCGGTGGGATCTGCCATAATAAGTCTAACCCTTGACTGATGACGATCGCTATTAATATAAATAGGCTTGTTTGCGACAGTGTGAATTGGGCAAAACGGATGCCACGCCAAAATGAAGGGAACATTTTTAAACGGTTTACAAAGATTCCATGAAATGTGAACAATAATGGAAGCAAAAGCCAAAGAAGCAAGCCGGTCAAAAGAAGAACAATCCATTGTCCAAACGAACCAATAACCAATACAATGATTGAAAAGATGATTAAGACCGGAATGCTCAAAACCATGAATAAAATTGCCAGAAATACAGTCAGCCAGAGAACCTGGAGAAAAATATTCGGAATATCCTGTAAACTCTGAAGCCAGACAATTGGATTACCAGAAGCTACCTGTGCTGTATAATAAAAATATAGTGTGCCAAGTACCAATCCTATAATGGTTAAAATAAGCCAAAAACCAAAAAAGCTACCGAATGTTATTTCGATCCCACCGGGTATACCTAACGGGGAGTCGACCGGCATACGGCCTGCCATCAAACTTGAGACTCCGACAGGATATGTACGAAGGGCAGTAAAAAGATTAGCGCGTTCAGCGATTAATTCCCAAACAGAACGCGTCACTTTCATCATCTCAATCATATCTGGCGAACTACTTTTCAAGGCTTCATTTGAACCCCTCTCAAGCTGATCCAAAAAATATTGAATGATACTGGTCAACCGCAGGCGCGGTCCGAGCCAGAAGAACACGTCAAGAATCACAGGAAAAAAGATCAAGTAAATGTGATTAGTAACTGAGTCAAAACCGCCCACTAAAGATGCCATCAGGCTGGGCGGTTTAGGAATGGATTTCATATTTGGATTATTGACATTCATATTGCCCATATTTTACCATAGTTTTCGGTTGGCAGAGACGC
>JBAXBF010000341.1:0-3685 GCA_037142095.1 Chloroflexota bacterium | reverse complement strand
TTGCAATGGCAAATAACCTCAAACCACCTTATAATATTACGGCTGGGCAAGTTTTACAAATACCGTAAGACTTTCCTTAGTAAAATTTTATATTGTCTTATCATTTATATGACCAGGTAAGGATATCCTTGCCTGGTTGTGTTGGTTTTCACTAATTCATGGGAGTTTTTATAAACCAAAATGTCATTGTCTCAAAAATCCTTTCATCTCATAAATTCTGAAATTGTGTACAAAGGGCGTGCTTTTGATGTTCGTCGGGATCGAGTGAGTTTGCCTGATGGAAAAATAATTCATCTTGACGTTATTGATCACACTGGTGCTATAACGATTATACCGGTTGATTCTCAGAAACAGATTTATTTTGTGCGTCAATATCGCCATCCAGCCCGAGAGTTGCTCCTTGAACTACCAGCGGGGACCCTTGAAAAAGATGAACCTCCGGAAAGCGGCGTAGCCCGCGAAATTCGCGAGGAGATTGGCATGGAAGCAGGGTATCTTCAAAAGATAGGTGAATTTTATATGGTACCTGGTTATTCGTCAGAATGTATGCACATTTTTCTGGCGAAAGACCTTCATCCAAACCCATTAAAAGCCGACGATGATGAGTTTCTTAGTGTTGAGATATACTCTGTAGAACAAGCGTATGCTATGGTTGAAAAAGGGCAAATTCGAGATGCTAAGACAATCGCAGGATTGTTGTTGGCTCGAACTCTCATTGAATAAAACCCCAATGGATCATTAAGAAAGACACTGAAAGTTAGAGTGGTCAACCAAATACACCCATATAGCACCAAAACGTAACCGATTCTCATCCAACCGCGGTCGTTTTGATTTTTGTATCTTTATAGTGATTGATTATTGAGGCATCGATCCCGAAATCTAAGATTCCAACTTAGAATGTACCGGAGAATTCATTAATTAAGCCATACTATTCAGGTTAATGTCTATTCGATACTCATTATTTTTAAATCAGGAATAGAAGCGGTAAAAAATTAAAATTTAATGAATATGGCGATGACTGTGAAAATGGATGCAATAACGATAAGAATTGAAGCTGCGGTTGTGAAGTATTTTTGAAAGGAAGTATTCCTATGGTCTCCCATCAATTTCTTGTCGCTCGTTAATCGTATGAGATAGTAAAAAACGACGGGTAATGCCATAGCATTAATTGTTTGGGCTAATACTGCCAGGTTGAATAACGATACCCCAGGAATCAATGTTGCGATTCCGGCAATAACCAATTGGATAAGAAAAACGGAATAGAAGATTTTGCTTTGTTTAAAGTCAGTATCTAGACTCCCCGAGAGACCGAAAAATTCGGAGAATGCATATGCCGTGGAAAGTGATATCACGACAATACCCATGAAACCTGCATTGAGAATACCGATAGCAAATAATGTGCTTGCCAATTCTCCAGCGAAAGGTTTTATTGCCATTGCAGCCTGTTCTCCCGATTCGATAGTAATCCCATTTACATAGAGGGTTGCCGCAGTTGCTATAATCATAAAAAATGAGAAGAAGTCAGTTAATAATGCACCTAGATAAGTTTCAATCTGAGAATAGAGGATTTTCCCTTTTTCTATTGCTTTATCGCCTGCAAAGCTGCTGACAAAGAATTGTCCCCATGGTGTGATTGTTGTACCTAACACCCCCATACCGATCAGCAAAAAATCCTTTAAGTAGCTATTGTCGAAAACCATCCCTTTGGGTCCATGAGGATATATCAAGTTACTTAGCGCTAGCCCCCAGTCCGGTTTTGCTTGGATAGCAGAAAAGATATATGCTACATATAAAAGACTTGATAATAACATGATGGATTGTGTTAGTTTATAATTCCCTTTGGTAACAAACAGGTACGTGAACAAGATAATAAAAAGAAGAAAAGGAATCTCAGGAAGATGTAGCAATGAACTGGTTGTTTTGACTGCCGCAAGATCTACAATAATTGTGCCAATATTCGCTATAAAAAGGGCTGAAAACATAAATAGCGAAGCGCGTACCCCAAATCGTTCACGAATCAAATCTGCGAGAGCACGCCGGGTGACTAGCGTGAGTCGCATACCCATTTCTTGTGTTATACCCAATAGAATTGTAATGATTACTAGTGGAAATAAAATTGGATATCCCAATTTGGCTCCGGCAATAGAATAAGTTGCTACACCGGCGGCATCATTATCTGACATAGCTGTAATTGTGGCAGGTCCAAAAACTGAGATGAAAATGAGCAGTCTTAATTTTATTGAGGAAAGGAAATATTTATTTTTTTGGAGCAAAGATTTTTCATTCATTGGTTTGGCTATTTAAAATAACTTAATGTTTATGTAATCTTGGTAACCGTTTTTTCCATGCTGTTGGTATAATCTGGTCCAAGGCATCATCAGAAGTAACAATACCATGAATACGGTTTTGTTCATCGACGATGGGAATGGCTAAAAGATTATATTTTGCGACCAGCATCGCGATGTGATTTTGGTGATCCATTATCTGTGCACTTACCATTCTTCCATGCATGAAATCGGCTACATCTGTTTCTGGTTTTGCTAACACCAAATCGCTTAAAGAAAATACTCCCAACAAATGCTCTTCTTCATCAGTTACGTAGACATAATAGATTGTTTCTGCTTCCGCTGCATTGTCTCGCACGATATTAATCGCTTGTTCTGCTGTTACCCCAATTGGGACTGACACATATTCTGTGGTCATTAATCCGCCAGCCGACTCAACTGGATATGTGAGAAGTTTACGTACATCTTCTGCATCTTCGGCATCCATCAATCCCAACAATTCCTGGCTGCGTTCTTCTGGTAATTCTGCCAATAAGTCGGCTGCTGCATCAGGTGACATTTCTTCCAAGACATCTGCCATCTTTTCATTGGTCATATCTTGTACCAAACTCGCTTGGAAATCTAATTCTACTTCCTCCAATGCATCAGCTAGTTGCGGTACATTTAATGTCTCAATGAACTTGCGTCCTTCTACCTGATTCATATCACTGATAATGTCAGCAATATCAGCAGGATGTAAATCGGCAATTTTATCACGAGATACTTTTAATCGCATCATCTCGTCTTGAAGTAGTAGTTCTACGTCATCCCAAGATATGAAATTACGAAATGATTTATTGTTAAATAGTTTTTCTACAGGTTTTCCTACACCAACTCGCCTAAGAATACCTGTTGCCCCAATATCTACGTTACTAGCGACCATCGTATCGCCTACACGTACAATCTCAAGGTCGTTGACTCGGACAACACGTGTCCCATTAATATCGATGATTTGTTTATCAAGGACATCTCTAACCATGTAAAGATCATCAGGAAGAGGAATAAATGGCTCGATTTGATCTAATGGGGAGTTTAGGACGATAGCATGTGGATTCATAGCAGTAACATTGGAGTAAGGTATAATTTTATTAATGTGTCCATTCCGGATGGAAATTGCACATATAATAGGATGAGAGACCCCTTCAGGGTAATGGGCAAGCAAATCTTCTAGCTCTCCCATTCGATGTCCGTCAATATCTGTAACGGTTTTTTTAATAAGCTCACTGATAAATGCCATAGGAAGCCTCCAAATAATACCAGTCCAAGGGCAAGCTGAATTCAATTGCTATTGACATTTTCTTCAAAAGAACTATTATCGCAAGCTTTTCGAGTATAGTACATCCACTATGATTTGTCAATTA
>JBAXBF010000340.1:0-3696 GCA_037142095.1 Chloroflexota bacterium | reverse complement strand
GTATTTCTGTTAATGGCAGCCAGTCGGCTGCAATTCCTTCAAAACCGGGTAATGGATTACCGTGTGGGCAGGTTTGCGGGTTGTTCATCTGGCTGCGCAGCCTCTCTTCTACATCCAGGGAGAGCGTATGTTCGATCTTATCCGCTTCGGCGTGCACCTGAGACCAGGACATATGCAGCATACGAGTCAACATCCATTCGGTCAGCATGTGACGGCGGATGACCGAGCTTGCTAGTTCACAGCCTTGATCGGTAAGGTGAATTTCTTTCTTCTCATCACTGATGATCCAGCCGCTATGGCTCATTCGTTTAAGCGTTAAGGTTACTGTAGGTGCGGAAACTTGCAGCAACTCAGCCAGACGCGCTCCGATTACCGCTTCTTTATCCCGTTCCAAAATATAGATGGCTGCCAGATAATCTTCAACGGTTGCGGTTGGTTTGCAATGAACGATTTCTTTATCTTTTATCATAAAATTAATTGACCGAGTCGCCCTTACCATTGACTCTAAAGGGGGTAAGTGATATACTTTTGTTAGTTAGTATATGCTAACTTATTTCATTAGTATTCATTACCTTTTTTCGTAAGGCTATCTAAACAGATTGTATCATAACCTGTAAGGTTGTCAAGAAGGAGCGTTTAGTATGGTAAAGGAATTAAGTGATTTAGCTCCCCACCAGAGCGGCACGATTATCAAAGTTGGGTGCTGCGGTAAGACCCGCCGCCGGATGCTCGATATGGGTTTGGTTTCAGGCGCAGAAGTGGAGGTTGTTCGTTTCGCTCCCTTAGGGGATCCACTTGAATTGAATATCAAAGGATACCATCTCTCCTTGCGCAAGGAAGAAGCGCGCGGCATTCAGGTGCAAGTCACGGAATAAATATGACTGAAAGGATTCGCATTGCCCTGGCAGGTAATCCCAACTGTGGCAAGAGTACTTTGTTCAATGCGCTGACTGGCGCCCACCAACATACTGGCAACTGGCCTGGCAAAACGGTCGAAAAGAAAGAAGGGGTCTGCACCATGGACGGTATCACCATCGAGGTGGTGGATTTGCCCGGTGCATACAGCCTGACCGCGTATTCGTTCGAAGAAGTGATATCCCGCGACCACATTCTGTTAGATAAACCGGATGTGGTTGTATGCGTTGTGGATGCCTCAAATCTGGAACGGAATCTTTATCTGACGACCCAAATTCTGGAGCTTGGCGTACCGGTTGTCGTGGCTTTGAACATGCTCGATATGGCAGAAAAACAGGGGATTCAGATCGATGAAGCTATCCTCAGCCAGGCTTTGCATTCACCGGTCGTTCGCCTGGTTGCTAGCAATGGGGCGGGTATTCAGAGCCTCATCGAGGCGGTTGTCAGGCACTCAGGAAGGAGTTTTGCACATTCAGATGACAGCAACGGTTCATCCAATGGATTTCTCTATCGACTACGGCAGCGCAGTCGAGGAAGAGATCACCAATCTTCAACAGCTCATTGCCATTAGTGCCCAGCAGTCCGAAATATGGCAGCATTTTCCATCCCGATGGCTGGCGGTTAAACTGCTTGAACAAGACAGTGATGTTCAAAGTCGTTTGAAAACCCTCGCTGGGGGGGATAATCTGATCGCGGCTGCCGCACAATCCATTGACCGTTTGAGACAGGTTTACAATGAAGAACCCGACCTCATCCTCGCAGACCGGCGCTATGGCTGGATTCATTCCCTGGTGAGCGAGTCTGTAATCCATCAGTCTTCCAAAGGGCTCACTTTTTCAGAGAAAATCGACCGTATCGTTATTAATCGTTATTTGGGAATTCCCATTTTCCTCGTGTTAATGGCGCTGGTTTTCAAAAGCACTGCAGATGCAGCCGCACCGTTGCACATTCTGTTGGATAGCTTTATCAATGAAGTTATTGTGCGAGGAGTCGTCGCCGGTTTAACCCTGGTCGGTTTTGGCAATAGCTGGCTGCAAAGCCTCCTTGTTGATGGTATGATCGCCGGTGTCGGCGGCGTGTTGAGCTTTGTACCGGCATTGGCGATCCTTTACCTGGCGCTGGCAGTCCTGGAAGATTCCGGGTACATGGCGCGGGCAGCCTTTATCACCGACCGCTTGATGCGTACTTTGGGCTTGCACGGTAAAAGTTTCATGCCGATGATCGTCGGTTTTGGTTGTTCCGTTCCTGCCTTCTATACCACCCGCACGCTCGAAAATCGGAATGATCGCATTCTCACCAGCCTGATGGTGCCATTCATGTCATGCAGCGCTCGCCTGCCCACTTATGTGCTTATGGCAGGCATTTTCTTTGCAGGTAATAGCGGCAGTGTCATCTTTGCCCTCTATCTGCTCGGTATCTTAACTGCGTTTGGTGTGGGACTGCTCCTAAAATTTACGCTTTTCAAGGGAAAAGAAAACTCTCCTTTCGTGATGGAGCTGCCTCCGTATCGAATTCCGACTTTACGTGCCCTGTGGCGCAACATCTGGGATCGTACTTATGCATTCATCCAAAAAGCGATGACGGTCATCCTGGCAGCCAGCGTGGTTGTGTGGCTCCTGCTTGCCATGCCAGTCAGGGGGCAGGCGCCTTTTGGACAGGTCAATCTGGCTGACAGCGCCTTTGCCTGGCTGGCTGGTTTGCTCGCCCCGCTTTTCGCACCGCTTGGATTTGGCAATTGGCAGGGCAGCGGTGCCTTGATTGCCGGCATCATGGGTAAGGAGATCATCGTTAGCACAATGGCGCAGGTGTACACGAATGGTCAGGCACCGTTGGCGAGTGTTCTCCAACAAGAATTTACGCTGGTGAGTGGTGGACATGCCAGTCTGGCAGCCCTGGCATTCATGGTCTTTGCTTTAACTTACACACCTTGTCTGGCAGCCCTGATTGCCGAACGCGCCGAACTCGGTACGCGCTGGATGTTGGTGAGTGCAATCGGGCAGTTCGTGATTGCCTGGCTGCTGGCTTGGATCGTTTTTCAGGGGGGACTGGTGTTGGGATTTTGATATGCTTAGCAAACTTTTGGAAATCTTGCGTAATGACGGCGCAGCCGACCGCGACTCGCTTGCCCGCCGTCTGGGGGTGGAGCGTTCTGCCCTGGACGGCATGCTCCTATTGTTGGAACGTTCCGGGCGGTTGCAGGTGAATTGCTATGAAGGCGCTGCCTGTCATTCCTGTGGTGTTCGTGAATGCCCGGTGATCCGCTCGGTTTCCCATCCGCAATCGCCAGCCTGAACAGATCCCAAAAGACGCGATTTACCGCGTTTACTCGTTGCCTATCCTTCTATCGCCCGCGTCAGGTACAAATCGCCGCGGACGAAACCGCGCTTGATATAATATTCGCGCGTGCCGACCGCCGCGATGACTGCCATGCGTAGGAAGCCGTGTTCCCTTGCAATCACTTCAGCCTGTTCCATTAACTTTCCCCCCAAACCGATATGCTGCGCGGCTCCCTGGCTGGCTGCCCCGACCGGCAGCGATTGACCATAGACATGTACCTCGCGGATGATGGCAGCTTCCTTTAAGTCGTCCATTGCCGTCTGGGGGGCGTCCTTCGCTGGCAGCGAAAGGCGTAAAAAGCCTGCCAGTTTATCGTCCGGAGTAACGAAAGACAGAAAATGCTCTTCAGTGAAATCTGCCTTGTAAGTGAAATCGTCGAACCTTAAGGTGGATAAGTCAATCCCGCGTTCCTTTATCTCATGGCAGCGGATGCAGCGGCAACGC
>JBAXBF010000339.1:0-3701 GCA_037142095.1 Chloroflexota bacterium | reverse complement strand
ATCGATTCAAATGGATTCGTCCAGTTGCTGGATCGGTAGGCTTTCCGAAATGGTTAGGAAAGGGAACGATAGAAGCATTTTGTCAGGAATTGCTGGAACAGAAAGGCATTATGATTGTTCCAGGAAGCATTTTTGAGTTTCCAGGAAGTCATTTCAGAATTGGCTTAGGGCGTATGAATTTTAGCGAAATATTAGATCATACTGATGATTACTTGAAGAGCCGATACAGCTAATTCACTGAGATATATTCGGATTGGAGGGGCAATACGTTAAATTGTCTCATCAACAATATTTTCTTTTCGTTGTGCGAAAATATACATTAAGGCTGAACGTAACATTATATGAGAATGGGGATTTTTGAAAATAAGGCGGTCCCGACGAGATTTGAACTCGCGATCTCTGCCTTGACAGGGCAGCATGTTAGGCCACTACACCACGGGACCATCTATACATAAGCCGGTATAGTTTACTATAAACTGACAGTTACGTCAAGCAAATAACATA
Source organism: Chloroflexota bacterium (assembly GCA_037142095.1). Lineage (GTDB taxonomy): Bacteria > Chloroflexota > Anaerolineae > Anaerolineales > DRKV01 > JBAXBF01. The sequence goes on along the minus strand of JBAXBF010000339.1, from coordinate 3,197 downwards.
CTTGGTGAGTAAGTTAATATTCAGTGTAGATGAAATATAACTGGATACTCAATGGGCAGCGGCATTGACAATACGGTCAATCTCGAGCGCCAACCGTTCATCCATTGGCGTAGGAATGTATGTTGATAGAATGCGTTCTTTCTCGGCAGTTGCCCAATCCCCTATAGATTTTCCACCTCCAGCGAGCCATGCATCCCAATTGTGGCGGTCGAAACCACGCGGCATCCACAATTCCTGGCGAAAATGTTTAACGGTATGTTCCTCTGCCATGAAGTTTCCACCGATGCCGACTTTCTTGATCAAATCCACCGCTAAAGTATCATCATTTACTGTGAATGCGCCCATAATCCGCTTGATATACGAGACCATCTGATTATCTACGATGAGTTGTTCAAGACTGGTACCTTGATCCGCTCCGCAAATGCCCAAATGACCGAGCAAATCGCCTCCTGCCAGTGCTCCCAACATCATTGTGATACCGCGTTCCATGCCATTCTGTGCATCGAGTAGTTTGCTATCTCCCAAGCCGACGTTTATATACACCGGTAACCCATACGCTTTTCCAATTTGTGTCATCGCTACCGCCATGATGCCTTGTTCAGGTGCACTGAAAGATATCAACATCTCGCGCATATCCATCACATGCGGAATACCGCCGTAGGTTACAGGCAAACCTGGAGATATGATTTGTGCCATGGTAATGCCGGCTAGGATTTCAGCGTTTTCTACTGCTAAGGTACCTGCCAGAGTTACCGGCGCAGTGGCACCGGCTTGCGCCATTGGTCCGAAACTGATGGGTAATCCCTTTTGTGCACAGCCTATGAGAATCTCTAGACTGGTGTGTGCAAATCCCAATGGACTGATTGGTTCGACAAAACCGGCGATCATCGGATATTGCTGGTGTGCCTGACTGCCTCCCTGGACGATCTCATAGATTTCGAGGATATAAGGAAGGGATTTACCATCTGTAATCCAGAGGTGTCCGGGTTTTGCACTCCCTTTCACCAATTCGGCTGCCATATAAACGTCCCGCCATGTTAGAGGTACATCGGAAGGCATACCCATGGCTCCGACGATAGTGATATGTTCTAGAGCATCTGCTACAGTGATGGATTGGTACAAATCCTGGCGTGTTGGGGATCGGCGCGGTCCACCGGGTTTTTCTACCCAGGAATATTGACCAGCCGAAGAACAGGTCACGATATCGCCGTATCCGAAGCGAGCTTGACGTGTGCGATCGCGTCCATAAAGAATGTGGCGTTTGCCTGCCTGTGCGAGTGCTTTACTGACTATGTCGGTCGGTAGACGTACAGTCTGTCGGGAAAAATCTACATTTGCTCCGACGTCGGATAGTCGATCGAGCATATCTTTATGAGGCACACGTACTCCTACATCGGATAAAATTTCCAAAGATGCATTTTGTACAGCCTGGATGTCTGATTCGGATAGGACAGTCAATCGATTGAACATTTTTACCTCTTTGATAAACTGATCTGCAAACTTTCTAATTATTGAAATATTAATGACTTTCATCGATTATCTTTCAAATAGGTGTAAATGTCAACGGGTATAAAAAATAAAAGACAGATGAAATAGTTGACGAACCGGTTTCATTGTGATATATTGATAATAGAAATTATGATTATTAACAGTAAGTAATTATTATTAATGATATGTAAGAATATATATTTATTTTACCTATGAAGCAACAAGTTACCGTAACCCCAGCAGAAATGCGCAACATCAACCGCTCTGCTGTTTCTGATATTATTCGACGGCGTAGTCCAATTGCGCGAACGCAAATTGCCCATGACCTTAATGTTAGTCTGCCAACAGTAATGCGTATAGTCGATGAATTGTATGAGGATAACCTTATCCGTTATTCGGGTGAAAGAGAATGGAGCGGTGGTAGGCGACGTCCATTGATCGAATGGAATTCCAAGGAAAACTTGGCGATAGCAATCGATTTAGGCAGGCGGAGGCTTTATGGGGCAGTAGCTGACCTTGGCGGGAATGTCCTCCATGAAACAACAATTATTCACACAGGTCAACACGGAGAACCTTCGTATTATCTCCTTGTGGATATGATTCGCAGCTTGTTAGGTTTTGCTGAAAAAACTGGCTACCATATCCGCGGCATTGGCGTTGGCGTACCGGGAGTAACTCACTACGAAGAAGGGCTGGTAGAGTATGTGCCTGGCTTGGAATGGCGAGATTTTCCACTTAGAGATAGACTCATTTCAGAATTTTCTATGCCAGTGGTAGTAGATAATGATGCTAATCTAATTGCCCTCGGTGAATACTGGTCGGAAGCACAGAAAGATATTAAAAACCTGGTTGTTGTTACCATCGGAATAGGGATTGGTGCGGGCATCATCATTGATGGGGGCGTTTATCGTGGTTCGCATGGTTCATCCGGTGAAGTCGGATACCTTTTACCGTCTACGGCGTATTTAGATGGCGAATATTTCAAATTTGGTGCCTTTGAAGAGATTGCATCTGGAGCTGGAATTGCGGTTCGAGCTCACAAATTATTGGATGGCACCTGGACAAAAGAAAGCTTGAATACACTGGATGCTGAGGCTGTTTTTGCAGCGGCTCGTTCTGGCGAATCATGGGCACAGACGGTTGTCAATGAAACGGTCGATTATATGGCACAGATGGTCGTGACACTTTGTGTTTGTTTTGATCCAGATTTAATCATTTTAAGGGGGGGAGTTCTACGTTCCGCTGATTTATTAATTGATCCAATTCGGGAGCGGCTTAAAGGAAGGCTCCCTTTCAAAATTAATGTTATCGAATCTCAATTGGGACCTCGTGCGGCTGTATTAGGTGCAATTACGAGTTTGCTCCACAATATATCAAATCGTACATATGTGGTTCGGAGTACTTAAACCAGGAGGTGAAGAGGTTAAAGAAGGTTTAATAGATGTAGTATACAATGAATTTGAAATGGTAAAAATATTTTATTCTAATCAAAGGAGTAGGAAAAATGAAGAAAGTGTTGTTTGTGTTGGTAATATTTGCGATGTTACTCGCGTCTTGTGCTCCAGCAGCGACGCCTAAACAAGAAGCCCCAAAAGAAGAAGCTAAACCTGCTGAAGTAAAACCTACTGAAGCTCCCAAAGCGGCAGAGCCCAAGCAAGAAGCCCCAAAAGAAGAAGCTAAACCTGCTGAAGTAAAACCTACTGAAGCTC
>JBAXBF010000338.1:0-3714 GCA_037142095.1 Chloroflexota bacterium | reverse complement strand
ACATTGCATTTATAATGAAATTATGGAGGATGCCGAAATGGAAAACTGGAATGAGCGGATTATCATTGATCCCAATATCTTGGTAGGCAAACCGGTCGTCAAAGGTACACGCCTGGCAGTCGAATTTATTATTGGACTGCTGGCACAGGACTGGTCGGAAGCCGAGATTTTGCGTAACTACCCGGGCTTAACCAAAGCTGATATTCATGCCTGTCTTGCCTATGCCAGCGCAATGTTACAAGCAGAAAAAGTATTTCTTCTTGAGGTTTAGAAAATGCGTTTTTTAGCCAATGAAAACTTTCCTGGTGACGCTGTGTCTGCTTTGCAGGCGCGAGGTCATGATGTCGTCTGGGTACGTACATCCGCCCCAGGGAGCAGCGACATAGAAGTTCTCAATTATGCTCAACGGGAGGATCGGATTTTGATCACGTTCGATAAAGATTTTGGCGAACTTGCTTTTCGATCAGGGCTGCCGTCATCGAGTGGTATTATCCTTTTTCGGATCGTAACCCGCTCGGCGGCATACGTGGCTAAAGTCGCTATTGCAGCCTTAGAAAGCCGCTCAAACTGGGCAGGCGCATTTTCTGTAATCAACGATGATCGCATACGGATGACTCCACTGCCGTCAAAGCGATAAGATCAAGTAGGGCAAGAATGTATAGGAACAAGGAGACACAGCATGGCAACCAGTAACATCGAACGTATCGGGAATGGACTGCAAATCCTGCGGGTGGGGTTGGCGCCCTATATTCTGCGCGAGCTGAAATCTTTCTACAAAGAACGCTGGTGGATCAGCGGGGTGGAAACCGTGCTGGAGAATGCCGTCGGGCGCGAAGGCTTGCTGGGGGGCGGCACTGCGGAAGAACGCTTCAGCCGCATGGATATCCAGGCGCTGCTGATCATCATGTGGGAGAACTGGAATAATGTCTTCAAGGATGAATTGGGTCACAGCGGGCGCAACTATGTCAGTGAGCTGCGTGAGGTGCGCAACAACTGGGCGCACCAGCAGCCGTTCAACCCCGAGGATACCTTCCGCGCTCTGGATACGATGACTCGCCTGCTCGAAATGGCAAGTGCCCAGGGCGTTGATGAATTGAAAGAACTGGGGCGCGAGATGCTGCGCCAGCGTTTTGAAGCCGAGACAAAACGCGAACTGAAGAAATCTACGGCTGTCCTTTCCACCGGCGTTGTGCAGGGCTTGAAGTCCTGGCGCGAAATCACCACCCCGCACCAGGATGTCGCTTCGGGGCGCTATCACATGGCGGAATTTGCGGCTGATTTGTTCCAGGTCATCACCGGGAAAGCCGAAAGCGAATACCGCGACCCGCGCGAGTTTTTCCGGCGCACCTATCTCACCGAGGGGCTGAGCCGCCTGCTTTCACAAGCCTGGGCGCGGCTGTCCTCGGCTGGCGGTGACCCGGTGGTGGAACTGCAAACCAATTTTGGCGGCGGCAAGACCCACTCTATGCTGGCTCTCTATCACCTGTTTGGCGGCGAGATCAAAGCGCAGGATGTGCCTGGCTTGGAAAATCTGGTGCCAAGCCGCTTAAAAGGCGGTGAAGTCGATTTACCAGTGGCATGCCGGGCGGTTTTGGTGGGTACGCAACTCTCCCCTGCGGAAGTGCGCACCAAACCGGATGGTATTCAAATCCGCACTCTATGGGGTGAAATGGCATGGCAGATCGGCACGGCAGTAGGAAAAGCGGCTGAGGTGTATGCGTTAGTGGTGGAGGAAGACCGGCGCGGCATCAGCCCTGGCTCGGAAAAACTCGCCCACATCTTCGACCAATATGGTCCGGTGCTGGTGCTGATCGATGAATGGGTGGCTTATACCCGACAATTGTACCGCGAGGATGACCTCCCCGGCGGCAGTTTTGATGCAAACATGACCTTTGCCCAGGCAATCACCGAAGCTGCCAAGGCTGTGCCGGATGCGATGGTGGTGGCAGCTATCCCGCAATCGGATATTGAGATCGGCGGTGAAAAGGGCAAGGCAGCCCTGGAAAGAATCCAGAATGTGTTTGGGCGCGTTGAAGCCGTCTGGAAACCGGCTTCCGCCACGGAAAGCTTTGAAATCGTACGGCGGCGTCTGTTCCAACCGGTCAGTGATCACGCCGCGCGGGATGCGGTCTGCCGCGCTTTTGCGGAAATGTACCAGACGAACCGCGCCGAGTTTCCCTCGGAATGTCGTGAGGTTGACTACGAAAAACGTCTGGTGTCTGCTTATCCCATCCACCCTGAATTATTCGACCGCCTCTATGAAGATTGGTCCACCTTGGAACGCTTCCAGCGCACGCGCGGCGTCCTGCGCATGATGGCTGCCATCGTGCATGAACTCTGGGAACGCCAGGATGGCTCGCTGCTCATCATGCCCGGCAGTGTCCCGATGGATACCACGGATGTGCGTTTCGAAGTAACCCGCTATTTGCCGGAAGGCTGGGGAGCTGTGGTTGATAAGGATATCGATGGTTCTCTCAGCCGCCCGCTGGCACTTGACCGCGATAATTCCAACCTTGGGCGTTATTCTGCCTGCCGGCGGGTGGCGCGCACGATTTTTACTGGCAGTGCCCCCTCGTCTGGCGCGCAGCATGTGCACGGCATTGAGGAAGTACGCATAAAACTTGGCTGTGTTCAGCCCGGTGAATCCGCGGCTGTTTTTGGGGATGCGCTGCGGCGGCTTTCTGAAGAATTGACCTATCTATACTCCGATTCGACCCGCTATTGGTATGATACCCGTCCCACCATCTCACGCATTGCATCCGACCGGGCGGCTCAATATGAACGCAAGCCGGATACGGTAGAGGATGAGATTATCCGCCGTGTGCGCTTAGGGGTGAGTCGCGAGCGGGGAGACTTTGGCGGGGTGCATGTCATCCCGAGCAGCAGCGCCGATGTACCCGATGAGACCACTTGCCGTCTGGTGATCCTGGGTCCGCTGAACGCGCATCGCAAACAGACTGAGGAAAGCAAGGCATTACTTGCCGCCCGCGAAATACTGGAGCAGCGCGGTAATAGCCCGCGCCTGTACCGCAATATGCTCATCTTCCTGGCTGCCGATGCAGACCGCCTGGCTGAACTGGAGCAAGCCCTGCGCAACTGGCTCGCCTGGACGTCGATTAAGCAAGATGCCGAACACCTCGATCTGAGTGTAGCCCAAAAACGCCAGGTGGATAAGCAGGTTCAAAATAATGAAGACACGATAAACGCCCGTATTCTGGAGACCTACTGCCATCTGATCGTTCCTACCCAGGATGGTACCAAACCGTTCGAATGGTCTATCAGCCGCCTGCAGGGTGGAGATAATCTGGTGAGCCGGGCATCCAAGAAACTGAAGAGCGAACAACAATTGATTACGGATTGGTCCCCCGTTCTGCTGCGGATGGAACTCGACCGCTGGCTATGGAAGGAAAAGAACCATCTCGGCACCAAACAGCTTTGGGAATACCTGGCGCAATATCTCTATCTCTCTCGCCTGAAGGATGAAGAAGTGCTGGTTGCAGCCATCCGCAGCGGGGTGGGCAGCCTGACCTGGAAGGAGAACTTCGCCTACGCGTCGGCTGTGGGAGAAGATGGGCGTTACCTTGGCTTGCAGGCGGGCAGCCTTGCGCAGGTGAGCCTGGATAGCCGGAGCGTTTTGGTGAAGCCTGAAATCGCCCAGCAGCAAAGGGACGAAGATGCGCGGTCGCTGGTAGATGCGCCTCCCATCCCTGACAC
>JBAXBF010000337.1:0-3722 GCA_037142095.1 Chloroflexota bacterium | reverse complement strand
GGAAGAACGCCTTCACTGGCGCATAATTGGTGATGGTGATGGTATTCATTGGATTGACCTTGATGAAGATATCAGCGTTGAGAATATTATAATAGGAATACCTTCCGGCGAGAGCCAAGGTTCATTTAAGCGATGGTTGGGAGGGCGGAAGAAATGAATGGGACGCTAAATATCCAAGTTACCCCAGAAGATTTGGCGGGTTTTCTGCCAGGATTGCCAAGGGGATCGCCTGGATATTCTCAGCCAGTAAATAGGAATGTATTCCAGGGTAGATGACCCATAATTGGGACAGTTCAAGGTCGTGGATGGCAATATGCATAGAAGGCATCAGGCGCGGCGCGTCGACACGTTTGCACTCTATCCCTATTCGCCGCCCGTCCTTAATGAGCAATAAATCCAACTCCGCCCCTGAATGAGTCGCCCAAAAATAGGTTTCGTCCGGCGAAACTGCCTTGATGATCTCCTCGATGGCAAAACCTTCCCAAGATGCACCGCTGCGTGGGTGTAAGAGCAGTTCTTGTTCAGTGCGCATACCAAGCAAGTAATGCAATAAACCAGTATCGCGAATATAAACTTTGGGCGATTTGATCTGGCGTTTGCTTATATTGGTGTAAAAAGGCTGCAAGAGGCGCACCATGAATAAATCCTGGAGGAGATCCACATAGCGCCGGGCTGTACTTTCACTCACATTTAATGAACGCGCGGCTTCGGCGGCATTCCAGATTTGCCCGTGATAATGCGCCAACAGACTCCAAAAACGGAATAAACTGGTGGCTGGGATGTTGAAACCGAACTGGGGAACATCCCTTTCCAGGAAGGTCATGACAAAATCTTTACGCCATTCCAGGCTGGTTTCTTCACTGGAAGCAATGAACGATAATGGAAAGCCGCCCCGCCGCCAGAGTTGGTTTTGAGCGTCCTTGCCCACTTCCGCCAGGGAAAAACCGCTCATCGTTATCACAGAAATCCTGCCAGCGAGCGATTCAGAGGATTGGCGCAGTAAGTCTGGCGAAGCGCTGCCTAAAATCAAGAAACGCGCCGGTAGGGGTACGCGGTCTGCCAGCACCCTCAGGATGGGGAAGATTTCTGGGCGGCGCTGAACTTCATCAATAACGACCAAACCGCGTAAGTCTTGCAAAGCCAGCATGGGCTGGTCTAAGCGAGCCAGACTGATAGGGTCCTCCAAGTCAAAGTAATTGATGGAAGAGGGGGAAACGAATTGGCGTGCCAACGTTGTTTTTCCGCACTGGCGCGGACCAATCAACGCTACCACACGACTTCTATCCAATCTATCCTGGATGGTTTGTTTTAGTCCGGGACGCTCGATCATGAATCCATTGTACCATGAAAATCCACCTTCTTATGATGGTTTTTCATGGTATCTAAACGTTAATCCTCCATCTCTATTTTTTCTCCTGCGAATAAATCCCGACCAAACGACCCATAATCAATGTGATGAAGAGCACACCGATCATCCCCTCCATCGAAGCCAGGGAACGCGCCCAGGGATTGAGTGGGATGATGTCGCCATAGCCGAGCGTAGCCAAAGTCACAAAACTGAAATAGATCAACTGCTGCCAATGCGGCAGTACGCCCAGTCCGTTATCCAGAAAGGCATGAGGATCAAGGGTATTAATGACGACGTAAATAGGTGTGAACATGGCGGCGATGAAAATATAGACTGTGATGGCGGTTAGCATCACATCCAGATTGACCACTTTGGACTTGTATATGAACTGCAGCAGTGCTATGGTCATCAAGAGCTGGGCAGGAATGATGGATAGCTGTGAAAGTATTGTAAGTGGGGCGGATGGCGGAAAAACCAGGTACAGCATGGTACAGGCTAACCACACCAGCACAGCAATACCCGTGCGTATAAAATGACGCTTGTCGTTGCTGGTTACCAACACGCCGATGATGAACATCAACGCATACGCCAGGATGAAGAACAAATCACCCACGGCATGCATATACAGCGTGAGTGGATAGCCGAAGTTCATCAGGGCTACCCAAACCAGCAAATAGCCCACCCGACCATAAAAACGCTCCGAAAGTTTTTCAAGCATGGTTTTACTCCTTGATCCCGCAGGAAAATTCCTTACCCAAATTATTGCGCATAGAGGCGGATCAATTCCTGCTTGCCAATCTTCCCGGTAGGCGTCATCGGCATTTGAGGAATGATAATCACTGCGACAGGGCTGTCTGCTTCGCCCAGGATGGAATGGCAGTGCTGGATGAGTTCCTCGGATGAGACAGTTTTATCGGGATATAGTTCGACAATGCCCAATGGGAGCTGACCGGCAGCCGGATCCATCTTACCAATGACCCCGGCATAATGCACCACCGGATGGCGCAGGAGAACTTCTTCCATGTAGCGCGGGTAGATCACTTTCCCTTTGGACATAATCCGTTCCGACCAGCGACCGAGCAGGGTGAAATAACCTTCCGCATCCATCACACCCATATCGCCGGTGTGCAGCCAACCGTCCTTAATAGCTGCGGTGGTTTTCTCCGGCATATTCCAGTAGCCCAACATTACACCACCGCGGATAATCAGCTCACCCGGCTGACCGACGGGCTGTTCACGTCCGCTTTCATCGGCAACGATCGTCTCGCGGTCTGGCAGACCCGGTCCGATGGCAAAAAAGCGCTGAGCAGGTTCGTCTTGCGGATATCCCAGGGCGACAAAACCACCCAACTCAGATTGACCATATGACTCAACCAGATGGACTCCCAATTCATCCCGGTATGCCTGTTTAAGGTCGGGCGGGAGAGGGGCTCCGCCAGAAACACAAGCGCGGAAAGCGCGCGGTTTCCGCCCGCGGCTGCGCGATTCTTTCAGCAAATCACCCAGAACCAACGGATTACCGGCAAAAAACGTTACTCCACGCTCTTCCATTTCCTGCCAGACCGCCGCCGGGTCCCACTGCTTGCGGATGCCAATATTGATAGCCCGGTGAACGCCCGGCAGCAGGTTTGCCACCAGGTTGTAGGAACTGGCTAAAGAAGTTACCCCCAGAGAAATGTCTTGACTGCTAAAAGCAAAGCGCTCCGCAATGGCATGGGTGGCACGCGCCGTGTAACCGTGGGCTAACAATGCGCCTTTCGGAGGACCCGATGAGCCGGAAGTGTAGGATAAATGCGCCGCGTCGGTGTCATCCACCTTGACCAGCGGCGGAGGGGGCGCTGATTCCAATAGCGTACTCCAATCCAGGGAAAAATCTTTGGCGCCATCGAAAGAGATGTAGTGTTCAATTTCTGAACCCTGAGAACGCAGCGTCTCAATCACAGGGTGCATGTCACCGGTATAGATAAGGGTTTTGGGCGAGGCATCATGAATAAAATATGCCAGATTATCTTTCTGAAGCACGCTGATATGCGCAGAAATGGCTCCCAACTTCCAGATGCCAAACATGGCGATCACATAATCCAAGCCATTGTGGGCAAAAATACCGACCCGGTCGCCTTTGGTGACTCCTAAAGCGGCAAGTGCCCCCGCAACACGATCCGAAAGGGCTTCCCCCTGGGCATAGGTAACGCTTCTGTTACGGTCTGACCAATGAATAAATGTTTGTTCCGGCATCCGCCAGGCAGCTCGTCTGAGCATATCATTGAACGTCATGAATTCCATTGTGTGCCTCCTTTATTCAGCATCGTTCTTGGTGTGAAAAACAATAAGAGCTATTTTAGCATATTTATATCCGTGAGCCAAAGATTTATCC
>JBAXBF010000336.1:0-3725 GCA_037142095.1 Chloroflexota bacterium | reverse complement strand
CCAGTCGACCTAATCCCTGTCCCTTCGGGACTTTCGGCATACCTCCTGCTGATCCCGCTTCGCGGGCAGGAGGAATGCCGAAAGCAAGCAGGGATAGGTCACTGGGGACGTTCGCCAGAAATATATGCCTCCGACGCTAGCCCATTTTGAATGCGTCACCGAGAGCCAAGGAATATGGCGTGATGCGATGACGATTCGGACCACGGAGGCAACCTGAGAAGTATATCCAGAGGCCGAGATTACTACGACCGACATGCCGAACCGCCATGCTTCTTGCCACAGCAAATATATTCCAGAGACGCGGTTTGAAATGATTTCCGGTTTTGCCAACCCCGCGCTTGCCACGGGGCACCTGAAAAGAGACAATTCCAGCAGCATGCAGCCCCAGGCAGACGTTGACAGGTCACGATATCCGCATTTTGACCAAAGGCGGCAGCCTGCTGCAAGCTGGCAGGGATCGGCGCAAGCGTCATTCCACGCACCATTGGACCACGAAAGAAAATATGCGAACAGGGCCGTGCAGTTAATCGCTGGCCGTTCCAACTTTCGAGCAGAGGCTACCGTGGCTCGGCGTTCAGGCACAGGGGATGCTGGCGGAAGAGCATCCCGAGTGCCTTCACTCCCATTCTCTGCGATCCACCATTTCCGCCAGCCAGCGATACCTGACGGCGGACGTTCGGAAAAATATTTTTATCTATCGTGAATAGCGACATATCATCAAAAGAATGGGCGCAGCATTACAGCGATTTTAAGGCGTGGCTGGCTTCTGATCTTGGCATTCCAGACCGGTTCCTCCAGACTCTCAAAGAAGATGACGACTGGACCTACATAATAAAGCTTCACGCGCTTATCGAAGCTGCGTTGAACCACTTGCTGGCTTTCCATTTTAGAGCATTGCCACTGGCGAAAGTGTTCTCAAATCTCGACACCAGCAACAAACGCTGTGGTAAGGTGGCGTTTGTTCGTGCGCTCGGTCTTCTTCCTGAAGATGCGTGCAAGTTCATCTCCTTGCTTTCCGAGATACGGAACTTTCTTGTTCACGATGCACGCAAATTCGTTTTTTCCATCGACGACTATTTTTGCTCCCTGGATAAGCACCAGAGGAAAAACTTTGTGATGGCAGCATCTTCTGGCTTTCTTCCGGCCACTGAGATTGCCGGAAAGATTATGGAACCAGAAGAAATTGCTGGAACATACCCGCGATACGCCATTTTTGCTGCATCTTTTGTTGTTGTTACTCGGACACATCATTATCGGAAACAAGTTGAGCACGACCATAGGATTGACCAAGCGATGATTCGTTTAGGAGAGCTAGCTTTTCAGAGTTTCGGACACAATATCCCGCAAAGAGCCATTTCCAATCTATCAGGAAATCATTCGGCAAATATATGAATGCACAAATCTATATCCACCGGGAAGGACAGCAATATGGCCCATTTACAAAAAAGCAAATATTAGACATGCTCCAAAACGATACTTTATCTCGAAGCGACATATATTGGATGGAAGGACTATCAGACTGGGCTCAAGTTGGACGTGCATTCGATGAACACTTGCCTGAACAAATGTCATGCAGCCTTCCTCCACTTCATGAGAAAGGTCTGCCTGAAATCGTTAATTATGGGGGGTTTTGGATTCGGTTTGCAGCCTATATCGTTGATATGGTGTTACTATATTTTGGCTCTAGGGTTTTCAGCAAAGCATTTAGCGAACTGGCCTCGACTAGCCCCGATCCCACACTATATTACATCTTTGATCTCATTACTGCCGCCATTATTGCATGGATCTATTTTGCTGGTTGTGATTCCTCAGCCTATCAAGGTACGATTGGGAAGCAACTTCTAGGTCTCAAGATTATTGGCAGGAACGGAAATCGCATTTCCTTCGGCAGAGCTACCGCTAGGCATTTTTCCCAGATTCTCTCAGGATTGCTTTTGTTTTTTGGATACTTAATGATCGGATGGACGAAAAAGAAGCGAGGATTGCATGATATGATTGCTGACACATATGTAATAAAAACTAAAAACCTCCGAACAATCTCGTCCAGTTAATCGCTGGCCCGTAGGGAGTTTCGATGAACACCAATTTGACGTTCCACCGCTCAGGCACAGGGCCTGCTGGCAGAAGAGCAGGCCGAGTGCCTTCGCTCCCGATGCGTTCGATCCACCCGCCCCGCCAGCCAGCGATACCTGACGAGGGACGTTCGGAAAAAATATTTCCCTTCTACCATCCTCCCTTTCCGTTGTATAGTGCACCTGCAACCCATTAAACCAAATCATGAATCGATCAACTTGCTACTTTTTAATACTGTTGGGCGCACCGCTTGGCTATATTGCCAGCTATTTTGCCCAACCGGGACTTCTTCGAGCATTCCATTCTCTGGGTGATTATGTTGCAGCCATAATTTATGTTCTGAGCCCTCCTTCATTGCTCGAAGGGGGCCCGCTTGCAGGCCTTGCATTGCATGTTCAGAATTCTATTTTTCAAACCGCTTGGATAGGAGTGTTTCTTGGTGCTCTTATCATGGCCATTATTTTTACTGTGATCGGCAACAAGTCCCGCTAATTTGTTTGCAATATATTAATATGAAACTCAGTTGGATAATTGCACTCCTTAGCATATCGGTTTCAATTGCTAATGCCCGAATTGGAGAGAGCATTGATCAAATACAGGCAAAGTATAGAACGCGCCCAGTAGATTATGACTTCATTCAACCAACGGCCATGCAGACGCGCTATTTTATGGAGCGCTACTTGCATTACGCAGAGGGGTTGAATGGTAAACTTGACAATTATTCAGGGTTTGGATTTTTGGAGGATGGAACTCTGGTGGTTAGAGTATATGGATTGCAAAAATGGGCTGTAGGGGTTGTTTTTGTGAATGGGAAAAGTGTAATGGAAGCTTTTATGAAGAACTTTCCAGCAGTTGATAAAGAGGATATCGTTGAACAGAACGATGTAAGTAAGTTTTTAGAAGCTAATTCTTATCCAAACGCGGAATGGACGGAGATCTCAAGCGGCCAGGCTGCCGGATTCAGAGAGTTTGAGAAAGGTTGGATCACCATGCCAAAGACAAATAACCAAATCGAAGCATTTCAAAGCAAATATTATTTTGTTCTCGTATCGAAAAAGTTCTGGGACTTCATGCATGAATCGTCAGTTAGTTCTAAAACCGCGCGAGACAATGCACTAGAAAAACTATAGCAAGCCCCACCATAAAATACTTAACACAATGGCTTCAGCACGAATACAAATACTTAATCAAGTTCCTCAACGCTTAACCCCAAATGTGTGGAATTTATGTTTTCAGGAAGCTATTTATCATTACAATGACGGGACAAGCGAGCATGGCTACCGATTTATTTGGCGTCGGCCGAACAATTCCTTGCAGGCTGCACGTGGACAAGCAAGGCTCCCAGACGCAAGAACAACGGACAATTTACTTAACTCAGCAAGGACGATGGGTTGGTATAAATAAGACTTCTCGTTGAAATAATAAGAATCCGAACATGCTCGTCCAGCTAATCGCTGGCCGTCAGGAGTTTCGATGAACGCCGATTTGACGTTTGACCGCTCAGGCACAGGGCCTGCTGACAGAAGAGCAGGCCGAGTGCCTTCGCTCCCGATGCTTGCGATCCGCCTACCCCGCCCGCCAGCGATACCTGACGAGGGACGTTGATATGGTTGCGGTTTTGTCAACAGGCAAAATGGTTTTCTGGATTGTTT
>JBAXBF010000335.1:0-3726 GCA_037142095.1 Chloroflexota bacterium | reverse complement strand
TTTATCGCCGGGTGGTTTTTTTTGATATAATCTACTCTCAGGATGGCACTTACAGAGATACCGATGGATTCAGTGAAACTTATTAAAGCAGATATCGATATGATAGTGTCTGGAAACGCGACATTGTGATCCGCCGCCCGACAGATGCCCTGACACTTGACCTTCACAGTCTTCCAGCCCATGAAGCACTGGATGTTTTTGTGAATTTTTATAACCGCCAGGTGAGCAGCGGTTCGCGTTCGCCAATTGAGGTCGTTCACGGCTACGGCTCAAGCGGGGCAGGGGGTGTTATTCGCAAAAAATTGCGCTCCTTTTTACAAGCAAACTCGACTTTTCTAAGCTACACAACCGGTGAAAGCCGGGATGGAAACCCAGGCTATACGCTTGTCTATCCAAACATGGTGCTTCCCAGCCAACAAGATGCGCTCAGTACTGAAATACTGGCGTATTGTACAATAGCACGCAGCGAAGAGAAAGTAGCCGGAAAATTCCGCAAATTCGGTGATATTGCTGTGCAGACCGCCTTAAAGAATCTGGAACGACAGTGCCGCCTTACCAGCCAGCGGAAAGGCAAACTTAAATGCTACACGACGAATTGAATCAAATCCTCATCTTGTGAATTTTGTCACTTTTTGAAGGCTGCTTCTAAAATTTTGGTCGAGAATGCGGTATCCACATCCACTTTCGGCATGGCGTCATATTGCTGGAGCATATCCGCCATCGTCTGCCATTGCTCATGCGTTTGCCAGCCCATGCCATGTGCCTTTGTGCCGTCACTTTGGGCATCCGCGAGTTCACTTTCGAACATAAAGCGCATCAAATCCCGGTCGGTTTCTTTGCCCGCATACTTCATTACGATGTCTATCGCTTCCTCCTCGTGCGCGGCGGCATAGTCAATCCCCTTCAGTGCAGCTCGCAGAAAACGCGTCAGCATCTCAGGTTGGTTCTTTAAAGTTTCATCACTGGTAACATAAACCAATCCTAAGGTGGGTATCTTATAATCTGCCGCATCCCATAAAGTAAGGTCATAGCCCCATTTTTTAATCATGAAAGGCTCATTCGACTTAAACACCGGATAAACATCCACCTTGCCTTCGGTGAGCAGACGCGGATCAAAGCCGACGTTGACCATTTTTACTTTATTCGGGTCGGCTCCAGAAGCTTTGATGAGCGCAATAAGGTCAGGCGGAGGTGCGCCCTTATAACCGACGGTATGACCTTCCCAATCTTTAGGCGTCTTCATGCCCGCAGATGCCAGAGCAGCATAAGCCTGCTGTCCGCGTTGCCCGATTAGAGCGATCGAGACCAAGGGCAAACCCGGTTCAGCTCGCCGCTTAAGCATGATTGCCGCGTCCTGGGTAGTGATTTGCACCTTACCGCTCGATACCATTTGGAGGTGTTCGCCTTTACCGGGAGAATGTTGGATGGTTACGTCCAGATCTTCAGCATCGAAAAAACCTTTTTCCTTTGCCACATAAGCCCCCACAAAAGGCAAGTCTGCCTGGGGTTTGTAGCCTGGCATGAAGATCATCGACATTTTTTTAGCAGAGGTTGGTGCGGCGGGCGCACAGCCTGCGATGAATAAACTTAAATTTAATAGTAGGATCAACTTAAAGAGAATCTGTTTCATGAAAAATACCTTATACCCGTAAAGTGGATAAATTGTATCATGTCTTTGGTATCCTAAGGTTATGGTATCGTTAAGGATGGGTCTTGGACAATCTTTGGTGATACGCTGCCCAGTTTATAGATTGAAATCCGGGCATAATTGTTGTAGAATGTAAATAAGCTAAATATCTTCATCTTCTCGTAATTGACTGCAGTATGAAAGAGGTGATTCGTATGGATAATCAAGAACTTCGTAAAATCCTTGAACAACTTCACGGTGAGATTGGACATATCGACTCCATCGATGAAAAAGGCAAGATACTTCTGCGTGACCTTGGGACAGACATCCGTGAACTTCTTGAGCGTTCTGAGAATAATCAGGCACAGCTCCATCCGTCCACTGTCCGAAATTTGGAAGATACCATCGACTATTTTGAGGTTACCCATCCTAACCTCACTTCGACCCTGTCAAAGCTTTTGTCGGTTCTCAGCAATGCAGGCATTTAATCAGGGCTTTCTACCTGACTCTGGAAAAAATTAGGCATACGAAGCGGGGTTTTATCTTTGCGTCATAACCCATAACTGCTTGCCATCGGTGCTAATCTGCATCCAACCATTACGATCCGCTTGCAGGAGATTTCTAGCGCGTGATAGGTTGGGAGTCTTTGAGCCAACATTGAAACTTCCGCCGCTGCTGCCCACAAGCATGAGATCTGGTTGCAACATTTCCATGTAGCCGTTCGTCTGAGATAAATTACCGTCCATCAGGACAAGAGCAGTCACACCTGTAAGATTTCCATTCGAGGCGAGAGTTTTCGCCGCTTTGGCACTTAAACCAATCGGAAAAAGAGCTCTGAAATTATCATAGGTTACCAGTAATGTACTTGCATCCTTTCCCATTGCCAAAATTTTCACCTGAGTTCCATCCCCTAAATTAAGGCTATGACCAGTAATTATATCCTCAATGACTACTTGCGTATCTAAAAGAGATTCTTGGAGCATACGTCGGTCTTCGTTATCCTCTGCGGCTGCCCAGTATACAGCCCGCACTGGAAAACGTTCAAGGCTGCGCGATAAGGAAGTAATTTGCTTAGTATCCGCCCTTGAAATGATCAAAGCGTCCAGGTGTCTGTCCAAGAAAGGCAGGCGCCTGCCCAGCGCATCTGCAAGCAGGCTGATTTTGGTACCCCCATTGATTAGTACGCGGCTGCCTTTCGGAGATTGAACGAGGACCGCACTGCCACCGGCGTCAAAGAGCGTGATGTGCAAACGCCCATCCGGCAGCGCAAAGACAGATTGCCATACGACAACGTTAAGGACTGCCATCGCCGTCAATCCTGCAGCAACAGAGAGGGCAGCCACCTTCCTCTGCTTCTGCCAGCCAAATGTCAAACCCAACAGCAGTACATAAAACAATAAAATAACTGACGGACTGATCCTTTCTGTAGTGAAAGCACCCGAGGGGATCTTTGCGAACAACTCCACGCAGCGGATCGTATAGAGCAGGAAAGGATAGACTAACAGTGCCGCCATTCTCCCCAGCGGTTCGTAGAGTACGCCCAGCAAAACTGCTAACCCACCCAGAGTCATCACCGGCGGTTGAGCGGGTAACACCAGCGGGTTGGCGATAAATGCGCTGATGGAAAAACGTTGAAAGTGATAAAGGATAATTGGAAGGGTGGTAATTTGCGCTGCCAGAGTACAGAGAAAATATTCAGCGACCCACTGCGTAATCTTTTCCGCTTTGGCAGCAGAAATAAAACGGGACGCCATTCTCAGAAAAGCCTGAGAAAACGGCTCGGAGTACAATACCAAACCCAGCGTAGCCGCGAAAGATAATTGAAAACCCGCATCCCAAAGGATCAGAGGATTAAAGAATGCCATCAATGCCGCTGAGAACGCCAGGCTGTTCAAACCGTCCTGTCTGCGCCCAACCTGACGCGCAAAGAGCGAGAGCCCTCCCATGATAGCAGCACGCACGACTGCCGCAGAAGCCCCAACCAAAACCGTATAAGCCAGGATACCCAGGGCTGAGGCAACCGCCCCCTTGCGCTTACCTAAAAGCCTCCCGAAGAACATGGCAAAGAAACCAGCCACGATGGTCATATTGAAACCAGA
>JBAXBF010000334.1:0-3729 GCA_037142095.1 Chloroflexota bacterium | reverse complement strand
GGAAGTACAACATCGACCATCTGTATTTGTGATATCTCATCGAGCACTTTTCTAGCCCAACTTCCGCAGTTACAAGGGTTTGAGAGTCGGTATTGAGCGTGAAGTCGTCTTTCAAACCCCTGGTTTTTCCACTACATTTTATAAATATCTAAATATTTCGGGAGTACTAATCCAAGTTTCGCAAGTAGAATAGCCTGATGTTTAGTTGGCTGCGCAACACACCTTCGACGGATATTGACACCGCTTTTTGTTGGAAGTACAACATCGACCATCTGTATTTGTGATATCTCATCGAGCACTTTTCTAGGTTCGTCACCCAAACCTGCTGCATGGCACATCTGCCCGAGTGTCTTCCACAGGACGAATGCAAGGAAACATACCAGAATGTGTGCCTGGACCCTTTCTTTCTTCTGGTGCCATATCGGACGAATCGATAAATCACTCTTATGAATGCGAAAGGCTGCCTCTGCTTGCGTGAGCTGGATGTAAGCTTTCCATAGTTCCTCAGCAGTCCAGTCCATGATGTTGCTGCGCAGCATATAAGACCCTTCGCTCAAACTCGCCCAATCCCGCCATGCATCGACCTTTGACCAGACCACTTTAGCGTGACCATCGACATCCTTTACATCAACACTGAACAGAGCGGCAGCGCGGGTATTTGCACCAAGTAACTTGCCAACTCTCCGAGCAATCAAGATCGGATTCTGGTGTTTTTTTGTGCAACTGGCGACAATCTTTACAAGACCTTCTTCAATCCTTTTCTCAAAACGCTCATGCATTGCCTTTTCCTTCTCGCGGCGCTGAGCGCTTCGACACAGAATGAATGTCTCATTACCTTCCGGACAAGGACACAGCTTTACTTCCAACCCGTCGTGAACCGTATCCCAGTTTTCCTCAAGCAGTTGGCTTTCGAATTGTTTGAGCGATGCTTTGGGAGTTCCCAGAATATAGCGTTGGTTATTTTCTTTCAGAAATTCAATGTTGTCCTCGCTTGTCATTCCGCGATCCATCACCCATATACGGTCGGCAGAACCATACTTCGATTGGATACTTACCACTATCTCTTCGACTGTGGTGGAATCGTGGCGGTTGCCGTCAAAGATCTCATACGCAAAAGGCATCCCGCATTTGGAAACCACAAGTGCAATACATACTTGCTTACAGTCACCGCGATGGTCACGGGAATACCCGCGCTTTGCCTGGTCGTTAGATTCGCACTGACCCTCGAAATATGTGCTTGTCACATCATAGAGCAGCAAGTCATATTCTATCTCGAATAACTCACCCAGGCGCTCTTTCAGATGCTGTTCCAAGCCTGCTTTATGAGGAAGCAGGGCATCCAGTGCGCGATACAGACGGTCATCATTTACCTTTTCGATAGGTACACCCAGAATATCGCCCAGAGCCGTTCGCTCATAAAGATGTTCAGCTACACGCAGCTCACTCGAAGGCTCACACAGGCGCAACAAGACCAGAACCAGCGACATCAAAGACCATGGAATCTCTTCACGACCCTGAGTCATAACACCGGAAAGATACTCAACGAGTCCGAGTTTCTCAATTACCTGCATGCACAGCCAGACTCCGCCAAAAGACTTTGTGCGCTCCACTTTGACGCGTGAAGTATCTACCTGGGTCCATCGTGGTTTCGACTCCTCAAACAGGCTGGCTTGATGAACATGATCGTCATTGCCTGAAGCTACCTCCTTTATACCCAGACGCTCAGGTTCATCCATATCACCCAGATGTGCAACCACACGCTGGCGAGGGCCACGCTCTGTGCGGTAGCTTTCCACCAACTGCCAGTAGTCTTTGTTCTTTCCATCAACCTTGCGACGGCATTTACGTATGTACATAACAGCATTCTACACAATGCCACCGATTTTTGCGTTTCCACTACATGCCGTTTTTGGAGGAAATCAACAATCCCC
Organism: Chloroflexota bacterium; assembly: GCA_037142095.1. GTDB lineage: Bacteria > Chloroflexota > Anaerolineae > Anaerolineales > DRKV01 > JBAXBF01. Next base: position 1,798 of record JBAXBF010000334.1, on the reverse strand, counting down.
ACGCTCAAATATTTACTTAGGATGACCTAAAAAGGGTGAAAAGATTTTTTCTAACCACAAACTGCGGAAGTTGGGCTAAAACCAGTAACTGAGCATGTTTATCCTGGCATAATGGAATTGCCTATAAGATGGTAGGGGAGATAGATAACAGAAATGACTTCCACTGCATGAAACATTTCAATGTCTGATCATGTATCTGATCATGTTTTGTCTGCAACAAGGCGAATACAACGATAATAAGCAACAGATACAGGAGTGTGCTATCCGAAAATCGAGTATATAGCAGCAGTAAATGTGGCTTAAAGAAGACGAATATGACTATATCAGACTTCTTAAAATCCTCCGGGGCAACCCATGGGGGTTCGACTCCCCCCTCGCCCACCAATATGTTTTGAGCGTAAAACAGGCTTCTTCCAGTGTGTGGGACGCTTGTTTTTTTGTGTCTGTGAAAGTTGTGATCATGCTTTTGATCATGTAATGCCTGATGTTTAGTCCTGAACGACAGGATGATTGATGTCCTATGATCATCAAACCAACATCTAACTTCTAGTTCGGGGGAGATTGGTGGGGCAACCGCAGATACTTGAGGATATTATGTTTAGTTATATGAAAAATAGAATAAGATTAACTGAGGGTGACTTGATTAGATTAGTTAAACGTGTCATTAATGAAAACCACGAAGAAAATTCATTATATAAAGAAATTAAAAGTATTATAAGAAATTCTATTTCACCATCTGAAGAGAGGGTTAATATTTTACGAATGATTGCCGATGAAATTGAATCAGGGGCATCACAAAGAAAAGAAACTTTAGATAGATGGGACAAAGATAAAGAACGGTCAAGAAAAAGGGGTGGTTTAGACCCTAATAATCAATTTTAATGAATAAAGAAACTACAATAGAAGACCCATCGGTATTGAACGTTATTAAAAAGTTTACGAACAAAATGATTAATCAATACATGAAGATGTATACAGGTATTAATACTGATTTTAAATTTGATTTAGAATTAATTGATGTATCTAGTAGAGATGGTATGGAAAGAGTTAGTGATTCGGTTAGACGTGAATACGATTATGTTTTATTGTTGGAACCTAATCAGGTTATACCTGGTAAAATATATGTTAATGAGGAAACCCCATTTTATCCTAAAGATGATGTAAGAGTTCAATATCGGAAAAATCCGTATGAAATTGGTTTTTATGAGTTCACTGAGTTATTGAGGGAGGATTTAAAAATGTTGGGGATTGATTTGGACCGTACTTCGTTTGGTAGAACTTATATAAAGTGCCCTGTTGATTGGGGTTTAAGTTTAAATTATAAAAAAAAATCAAATAAGATAAATAACCTTCAGTAGAAAAATCCTTTATAACCAGATCGATTAGACGGTTCCAAGGAGCATTCAGCTTTTTCGCACTTATTTTATTTTAGTCACACATTTTTACTATCTTTTCAAAAAAAAGTCTTGCCCCGAAGTCTATTTCTTCTGATTGCCCTCTCTTGTGCTATTTCTGTTCAAGCACAAAATAATAAGCGTTCGTTTGAACCCTTTGCTCAAAATATTTCAGGCAGTCCTTTAACTATCCGTTTGGTTCCTATACCTGCCGGAAATTTTGTAATGGGTAGTGCTGAATCAGAACCCAATCGGCAGGCTGATGAAGGTCCGCAAAAAAAAGTAACCCTGGCTGCTTTCTGGATGAGTGCGCACGAAATTACGCGCGATGTTTATGATATCTTTCTGAAAGATGAATCCACTTCCATTAATATTGAAGCAGATGCTATTACCCGCCCCAGTGC
>JBAXBF010000333.1:0-3739 GCA_037142095.1 Chloroflexota bacterium | reverse complement strand
TTGAAAACCCACCCCGAAGATTTGTATTTCTATCTTCGTCAAATCATGAGTATATTAAAATCGAAAGGGATTCCAATCAATTGGAGCCAATTGCTGCGGGATATTGGCTATTGGGATCACCCCAACCGCTTTGTACAACGGCGCTGGGCAGCCTCATTTTGGGGTAATGCCGGATCGTCTCAAGAAACAACTCAACTTTAACTTTAGTGAATAAGGAGAACCAGATCATGTTTATCGAACTACATTTCATTCAAAATTTTGCTCCCTCGAACCTGAATCGAGATGATACCAATAACCCAAAAGACTGTGACTTTGGTGGTGTGCGCCGGGCTCGGATTTCTTCCCAATGCCTAAAACGAGCGATTCGCCAGGCGCCTATCTTTTCTGAAACCACCAAGGTGGACAATGGATTGCGTACACGTTGGCTGGCACGCCGGATGAAAGATGACCTGATGAAAGCCGGTAAACCAGAATCCGAAGCGATCTCGCTGGCGAACGAATTTGCAAAGACCTACGCAAGTAAGCTGGAAAAATCAAACGAGAAAGAAATCAGCCGTACCAGCGTTCTGGTGTTTGTCAGCTCGCAGGAAATCAACGAAGCGGTCAACAGCCTTCTGCAAGGGCAGGCAGTGGTGGCGGCGGCTGAGTCGCTGGCAAAGAAGTCCAAAAAACGCACCTCCGCTCCGGATATTGCCATGTTCGGCAGGATGCTGGCGGAAAAACCAGACCTTAATCTGGATGCCGCCTGCCAGGTCGCACATGCCATTTCTACCCACCGAGTGAATATGGAGATGGACTTTTTCACCGCAGTGGATGATTTTCAGGAACAGGAAACGGACGAAACCGGTGCGGGAATGATGGGGGTGGTCGGCTTCAACAGCGCTTGCTTTTACCGCTATGCCTGTTTGGATTGGAACCAACTACTCACCAATCTGGCAGGGGAACAGGATTTGGCGAAACGCACACTGGAAGCCTTCCTGCGGGCTGCGGTCATTGCCGTGCCAAGCGGAAAACAAAATAGCTTTGCCGCACAGAATCCCCCTTCTTTCCTCCTGGCTGTAATTCGCAAAGACGGTATGAATTGGTCGCTTGCCAACGCTTTCGAAAAGCCAATCAGCGCCACGCGTGAGGATGGCTTGATTGCCAATTCAGTCAAGGCACTTGATGCCTATTGGGGGCGGCTTATCAAGGTCTTTGGTGGGGCGCAAGTAATCCCCATCGCCTTATCTATTGATGAAGATTTGCCGCTCAGTGCCTTGAAGGGGTCAGTGATGGCAGATCAAAAGAGCTGGATCGATGCCATTTTAACTTCATTGGATCATTAATCCTATGGATACCCTACTCATTCGACTGGTTGCTCCGTTGCAATCCTGGGGTGTTCAAAGCCGCTTCGGTGTGCGAGATACCGGGCGTGAGCCCTCGAAAAGCGGTGTGATTGGCTTGCTGTGTGCTGCTCTTGGACGCCCGCGTTCCGAGCCTTTGAACGATCTCGCCGAATTGCGGATGGGTGTGCGCGTGGACTGTGAAGGGCTTTTATCGATGGATTACCATATCGCCCAGAATGTGTACCGGGCAGGTGCCAATGGCACAAAGGATAGTGAGGTTTCCCGCCGCTATTACTTGATGGATGCCGTTTTCCTGGTGGGTTTGGAGGGTAGTTATTCTTTGCTCCAAAATTTGCACGAGGCACTGCAGCATCCCGTGTGGATGTTATCCCTGGGACGGAAAGCCTTTGTTCCATCACAAACGATTTGGTTAACAGACGGCTTGCGGGTGGGTGAGCCTTTGGAGAATGCTCTGGCTGCTTACCCAACCATCGGTCCGCCGTCAAAACGAGCCGAACGCCTGCGCGTCGTCCTGGATGATCTTCACGGGGAACAGTCTCGTTCCGATGTGCCGCTTTCTTTTGCGGAACGTGACTTCATCAGCCGGCGTGTCCATATCACCTTTATCCCGACCCCGAATGAAATCATTAAGGAGGTATGATGTATCTTTCTCGATTGATTCTCAACCCGCGTAACCGCCAGATTCAAAGGGAAATTGGCGAGCGTTATGAACTGCACCGCACCATTATGAGTGCCTTTCCGGCGAACCTGCCGCCTGAGGAACGGATACTATTCCGTCTGGAAATTGTTTCCGATCACAAAGTTCCCAGGCTTCTGGTGCAGTCGCAAACCCTGCCGGATTGGTCGTCCCTGAATCCGAATTACCTGTTTCCTAACCCGCAGGAAGGTTTGCAAATTAAACCCTTTGACCCGCATCTGCGCTCAGGTCAGCAGCTCTGCTTTCGTCTTCTAGCCAATCCGACAGCCCGCCGCAAAGTGCCTGATAAAGAACAAGGACAGCGCCAGGGATTATTGGGCGAGGAAAAACAGGTGGAATGGCTTCACCGCAAAGGAGATGAAAACGGGTTTAAGGTGCTTGAAGTGCAGTTATCCCAATCTGAAATCTTAAAAAGCCGTGTTCACCGTCCGGAAGGAAAACATTCCCTTTCCTTTCTGGGAGTCCAATTTGATGGTGTCTTGACGGTGACGGATGGAGAAATGCTCTTGCAGACACTTAAGAATGGGATCGGCAGTGGGAAAGGCTTTGGTTTTGGTTTATTGTCGTTGGCGCGCCTATCCCATGTCGTAAGCTGAAACAGATCAGGAGAATCGATGCAGAATTTACGTGGTCTTCCTAAATTACGCGATAGTCTCAGTTATATTTATATTGAGCACGCTGTTCTGGAGAAACGCGATAACGCTCTTCTTGTTCTGCAGGAAACCGGCAAAACCGCTCTACCGGTTGCCACCCTTTGTTTGGTAATGCTGGGTCCCGGAACCAGCATTACCCATGCCGCGGTGAAGTTGCTAACCGAAAATGGTTGTAATATCCACTGGACTGCTCAAGATATGGATAATTATTATGCTCAGGGTATGGGAGAAACCCGCAGTGCGCGTCATATTTTACGCCAGGCAGAAATGGTCAGCGACCCTGAAAAGCGCCTCCAGGTTGTTTATAAAATGTATCAAAAGCGATTCGATTACCCTCTTTCAGCGGATCTTACCTTGGAGCAAATTCGGGGGATGGAAGGTGTACGGGTGCGTACAGAATACCAAAATGCCAGCCGTATTTATGGGGTCACTTGGAATGGACGCGTTTATGACCGTAAAAATTGGCAAGCAGCCGATCCTGTGAACCGGGCGCTTTCGGCTGCCAATGCCCTTCTATATGGGGTTTGTCATGTGGCTATTGCATCTGGTGGTTATTCTCCCTCTTTGGGTTTTGTCCATAGTGGCTACTTCCTTGCTTTTGTTCATGATATTGCCGACCTTTATAAAAGTATATTGACCATTCCTACTGCTTTTCAAGTTGCCGCGGAAAGCGCTCAGCAAATTGAAAGTCGGGTGCGTAGAGAAGTGCGCGAGAAAATCCGCCAGACGAAACTCCTGGCGAAGATTTTGCCGGATATCGATGAATTATTGGACATTCAGCGATCTGAAAATAACCCTGAAGACCAGGGGGAAGTTCTCGCCCAACCTTGGTGGAATGATAAACCTTCTTCTTCGGAAGAGGTTGACCCGGAAAGCGAGGTTTAATCAATGTTGGTCATGATTCTGGAGCAAGTATCAAAGTCAGCCCGGGGAGAATTAAGCCGATGGCTGATAGAAGCAAAACCTGGCGTTTATATTGGGCATGTTTCGGCTCTGGTGCGTGACTTGTTGTGGGAAAAATGTAATGATGATAAACGCATGGG
>JBAXBF010000332.1:0-3739 GCA_037142095.1 Chloroflexota bacterium | reverse complement strand
TTCAAAATACATTCTTAACCATAATTCCAGATTGATCCATTTCCAAATCACATCACCGGCATTCACTTTTCCCTTTTGATGGTTTTGGAAGATTTGTTCAACTACCTTCCAGTTCCAATATGGGCGTGCCTTGAAAGACTTTGAGTAGAGGATTTCCTTCGCGAAGTTAATGATTTTCTCGTCGCGAAAAAAGTTATCTGTATCGGGCGCATATCCGATTTTGTCTTTACGGTTGCGGATCATTTCAGGAAGAATATCGGACATGGCGCGCTTGAAGATTTGTTTTGTTTCCCCATTCTTCAGGAAGGCTTCGGTTGGCAGAGCAAGCGCGGTCTCTACCAAACGGTAATCAAGGAAGGGTACCCGCGACTCGATGCTCCAGCGCATGGAGCCTTTATCTTCCCAGCGCAGGAGATGAGGAATGGATGTTGAATGTAAGGTAATCGGCTGGATTTGTTTAAACGTTAAACGACTCCAACGCGGATCTTCCTCGTTCCCACAGGTTTGTTCTAAGAGATTATGATTAATCCAGGGAACAACGTTCCTTTTCCATAAGAAACGGCGCAATCCATCGGGCAGGAGTAAGAAAAAGAATAATCGCTGAGCAAACCAGCCTCCCAGTTTATGGTGAACCTGGGTCATTTCCTTTATAAGCGTCAACCAGCGTAGATTGGCGAATAGTTCGTAGAAATAATAAGCCAGATAGTATGTATACCCTCCAAATAACTCATCGCCTCCCTGACCATCCAGAAGAACCTTAGCGCCATGCTGATGTGCCATTTTAAATACTGTGTATTGAGCGAAGGGACTCAGGCTGGTTACTGGTTCCTCATGAGCTGCGATGAAATCTTCCACCTGTTCTGGAAAATCTTCCAGGGGGACTGTGGTAAAGAACTGCTCGGTATTGGTTAACCTGCCTACTTCTTTAATATAGCGGCTTTCATCCATCGGCTTGCCGGGTACGACCATGGAATAGGTATTGAATGTGTTCGAATGGCTGCCAATCGCTGTCAGATGCTGATTCAAGACACAGGTGATGGCAGTCGAATCGACACCACCGCTGAGACAAACCCCAACGGGTACATCGGAGATAGTGCGCAGTTTGACACTATCGATGAACAATTGCTTGACCGTTTCTGTGGGATTTTCAGTAGTTTTGGGTTCCGATATATACCAGCGTTCGATTTTATGCTCTCCACTCTTGAAGTCATAAATGAGGGTATGTCCAGGCAGGAGGGAATAGATATTTTCAAAGAAAGTCTCTGTGCGGTGGTGTTCCAGATTGAACGCCAGATATTCCATGATATTTTTTTGATTGGGTGCTGTTTTTACGGGATGACAGAGAATAGCCGTAATCATGGAGGAAAAAATCAGGCGTCCATTTTCGGAATAATAATACAAGGGTTTGACACCAAAGCGGTCACGGGACAGGATAAGAATATCTTTCTTTTTATCATATAATGCAAAAGCCCACATACCATTAAATCGTTTGAAACATTCTAGACCATACACTTCATAGGCATGCAGAATCACTTCTGTGTCGGATCGACTTTTGAATGGATATCCTGAACGCAGCAAATCTTCGCGGATATCTTGAAAATTATAGACCTCGCCGTTGTAAGTGATCCACAGAGATTGGTCATGATTGGGCATGGGCATATGCCCGTTCTCAGAAAGGTCGAGGATTGCCAGACGTGTCGAACCGAGCGATAATTTTTCGTCTGTAAATGTACCTTTGTCATCCGGTCCACGGTAGCGAATGACATGATTCATTTGCGCGATGAGACCCTCATCCCGCCAGGTGAAACCGTTAATTCCGCACATAGACTTGTGTTTCTCCGGCGAACGACGACCTTTATGGGGACGTCGTTGTTTATGAAAAGTTATTTACCTAATCGCTTGCGCATTGCCGCATTCAGTGGCGGCAAAATATCAAATAAATCGCCGACTACACCGAAGCGAGCCGATTGGAAAATCGGCGCATTGGCATCCCGATTAATGGCGACGATGACTTTACTGGAGCGCATACCTGCCAGGTGTTGGATTGCACCTGAAATGCCGCAAGCAATATAAAGATTGGGAGAGACAACCTTACCCGTCTGCCCAATTTGATGCTCATATGCGACATAACCTGGGTCTACGACGGCACGGCTGGCACCTGCTGCGCCGCCAAGTGTCTCCGCCAATTCGCTGATCAGCTTAAAACCTTGCTGCGTACGCCATTTATCAACCTCTTTATCTCCTTTGATCTCGGCTGGTGGGGTTAGTGTTGGACGGTTAACCATTCCGCGCCCGCCTGCGACGATCACATTTGCCTCGGTCAGGCTAACGCTGCCTTCCCCACGGATATATTCTTTTACTTTTGAAGGGATATTTTCTTCTGCTACTGCTATGTTGACCCTTGTGATAACGCCTTTTCGCCCGTCGTCGCTTTCGGGTTTGCTAAAGGTTCGTAAACGTAGGGTGATGATGTAGGGTCGGGCAGTGCATTTCACTTTGCTGATGAGTTTCCCTGAATATACTGCGCGTGTGGCAGTGATCTCACCTGCACTGACTTCAAGAGCGATCACATCAGGTATCACACCCGTTTTCAAATCGATGGATACCATCGCTGCCAGGTCTCTACCGCGCGTTGTATCCGGCAGGAGAATAACTTCCGGCTGTTGTTCAGCAGCGAGTTTCGCTAAAAGAGAACTGTATGGTTCGGGGCGAAAGTCATTCAATGTATCATCTTCAGCCAGCAGTACTTCTGTTGCCCCAAAGGTGATAGCTTCTTGCGCAATTTCTTCCACGCCTTTCCCAAAAACCAGGGCAGTGATACCGCCGCCAAATTCCTTACTTAATTGAGTCGCAGCGCCTATCGCCTCCCAAGAAGCCGGCGAAACTTTTCCTTTAAATTGATCAAGATAGACCCAGATTTTATTCGTCATCACAGCACCTTCTCCGCCATAATCTTGTCAGCCAGATTTTCAGCGATTTCTTCAGGACTACCGCCTGAAATGATTTCGGTTACAATTTGTTTCTGCGGTGGGTTTGTAATCTCCGCCCAGCGTACAAAACTCTGCGGCTGGGAAATGCCCAGCTCTGCCAGAGACAGGTTCTTTACTTCGGCTTTGGCTGCTTTACGGATTCCCATGAAAGATGGATAACGCGGTTCAGCGACTTCTTTCACAAAAGTCAACACAACTGGCAGGCTGGCTTGAACCACCTGTTTTCCATCTTCGATCGCACGTTCGACAACAATGGTATTAGTAGTTAGATCGAGGGAGACAACTTTTGAAACCAGTGTCAGAACCGGAATACCCAGCAAACGCGCTGTCTGGACAGCGGTAACCCCGCTGTTATTGTCAATCGCTTGCATCCCAAAGGTAATTAAATCTGCACCACCAAGTTTGCGGATGGCAGCCGCTAATATTTGGGCGGTTGCCTGAGAATCGGTTGCTCCAAGGGCTGGATCACTCACCCGCACCGCTTCTTTACAACCCATGGCTATCGCGGTTTTCAGGGCTTCCTTCTCGTCTTCTTTGCCGAGGGTAAGAGCGGTTACGTCGCCGCCGTGTGCTTCGGTCTGTTGAAGGGCAATCTCGACGGCATATTCATCCCATGGATTTAGTACCAGAGGTGCATCACCCCAGGTAACACGTCCATTCTGCACTGAAACGGTGGCAGCCGAGTCAGGTACTTGTTTAACACATGCTATGGCTTTCAATAGAACCTCCATGAAGAGAATTACGAATTG
>JBAXBF010000331.1:0-3744 GCA_037142095.1 Chloroflexota bacterium | reverse complement strand
ATAAAATAATTTTCTATATTATACCCCAACACATATATTATTGGGATTTTTCATAGTCGGAATATACTACAATGGGTAAATAGTCAATACCGTAACGCTACGGTATCTGTTTATTCCCACTCTTGAGAAGTGCTATAAAGTATATTTGTATGGCTTTAGCAAAACGAGGAAGTTCATGAACTTCCTCGGTTTGTTTATTAATCTCAGTTTCATCCTTTTACTTAGGGCGATTTCTATCGACTTGTACAATACGGGAAAAAGAGACCGCATCCATTCTTACAAGCCATTGATGTGTTATTTGCACAAGAGGTATCGCATTCAGAACTTGCTTGTTGCATATCAGATTTGCAAGGACCACAACCCGGTCCTGTAAACACCCAAAAACATTGAGCAAGCTCAGACTGTGTCCTGCCACATTCGACATGACACACGGCTGCCATATCCATACCCCCATAACACGAAATTCGGCCGTGACCACACAATTGATCAGGATCAAATGTATCAATGTATAGACCAACGGCGTTAAATGTTTGCGGGATGGATGCATCTGCTTCTTCTTTGCCTTCCCGACCAGAGGCGACACCTCTGCGCAGGTGCATCCCTACCCCGCGCCATGACGCATCAAAACAAGGTCTCGTTCTGATGCGCCTACAATGGAAGCATTTCAAAAAAAAGATAGGGAACCAGATCAGACGACCAAAAAAATTCACTAGGTCTTAATACCTATAAGCACCGGCATTGACATCGGATAGTGGGGGAAGGTAAGATTATACAAACTTTGATTTGGAGATTTTATTATGAAAATTATAATGCGGGTTATTGATCGTCGAATTGGAAAGCTGCTGATATGGCTTGCCCTGAGTGTGTTTGTGATAACGCAAGGAGTGGTTTATGCTCATGACGGCTCAGTCCGCACTGACCAAAAAGCCGAGGATATCATCAAACTGTCATTTTCAACTGAAATGAGCAGCATGATTACACCAGACCCGATGTTCGCCACGACAGATGAAATGGACGGTATGGAGGCATCCGAATCGACTTCCACCCCAACACAAGGGATGAGCGGTATGGGTGCATCTGAACCGATATCCACCCCAACAGATGTAATGAGCGGCATGGGAGCGTCCGAACCGACATCCACCCCAACACAAGGGATGAGCGGCATGGGCACATCCGAAGCGACTTCCACCCCGACAGATGTAATGAGCGGCATGGGAGCGTCAGAACCGCTGCCTTCCGTGGCTCACACAGACGAAACCGCAAGCGCTGAGTTGGAAGCAGAGCAGAATCCGTTCATGCCTTATGGTATTTTGATCGGCTTCTTCGGTCTCAACATCATCATTTTGGGCGCCGCCGCCATCACCCGACGCAAAACCTGGTCTATCTAATCTCAGGAGCATAACCATGTCTACGAAAAACTCAAATTCTAATTCATTTAGGATGGTCAGCAATAATTTGTTGCATAACAAATGGATCAACCGCTTCCTACGCAGCCGCTGGTATCCAGGCATCATCCAATGGCCAACCTTGCTGGTGTTCATGTTCATCATGTTTGAACTCCTGCTAGGACCGAAGGCAGCACATAATAACGTGGGTACCGCCCTGACCTGGGTCTTGTGGTGGCCGCTCATCCCAATCATCTTTCTGTTCCTTGGGCGTTTCTGGTGCGCTATCTGTCCCTTTGCTACCATCAATGACCTGGTGCAGAAGTTTGTGGGTAACAATCGCCCGGTGCCGCGCTTTTTGAAGCGCTATGGCATCTGGATCATTGACGCATTCTTCATTTTTATCACGTGGAGCGATCATGTCTGGGGCGTGGTGGAAAATCCGCTCGGTTCCGGCATCTTGATGTTAACCCTTACCACGGGCGTGGTGGCATCGGGTGGCTTCTTTGAACGGCGTACTTTCTGCCGCCACATTTGTTTCCTGGGTGGGTTGGCAGGCAACTATGCCCGTTCTGGGATGCTGGAGTTGCGCGGCACGCCCTCCATCTGCGCCACCTGCAAGACAGCAACCTGCTACAAAGGCACCGAACAAACGCCCGGCTGTCCCCTTTTTGAGTTCCCCAAGACCATGACCTCCAACGCCAACTGTGTCATGTGTGCAGACTGCATCAAGACCTGCCCGAACGACTCGATCCAATTGACTGTGCGCCCGCCCACGCAAGAACTCTGGTTTATTCAAAAACCCAAGGTGGAAGCCGCATTTCTCTCGGCTGTCATCATGGGCATTGTGTTTGTTCAGAACATAACCATGCTGGAAGTATGGGGAAACATTCTTGCCTGGTTGGAAGCCGTAACCGGTACAACCAGTTATTATGTAACCTTCTCGATCACCTTTCTCGCCTCTATCATCTTGCCTGTATCTTTGCTGTGGCTGACCTCCTTCATCGCCACGCGGCTTAACAAAGCATCTATTCTGGATAACTTCACCCGCTTTGGTTACGCAATCATCGCGCTGGATATGGCTGGGCACATTGCCCATAATTTGTTCCATCTACTGGCGGAAGGTAAGTCGGTATATTTTACGGCATTGAATCTCTTCGTCCAGAGTCCTCCGCAAGGCTCAACGGCGCTGGTAAGCCTGGACACTATTCAAATTCTACAATTTGGGCTGATAGGATTAGGATTCATTGGCTCGCTATACACCGTCTACCGGATTGCCAAATCCAACCATCAGGGACGGACTGCCTGGCTGACATTTGCTCCGTATGCCGTAATGATGGTGATACTGACAGCTCTCAACGTGGTATTGTTTACCCTTCCGATGGCAATGCGCATGTAACCAGCCACATCAGATTACCATAAAGATTCCTAAAAAAAGCTGTATGGCTTTAGCAAAACGAGGAAGTTCATGAACTTCCTCGTTTTGTTTATTAATCTCAGTTTCATCCTTTTACTTAGGGCGATTTCTATCGGCTTGTACAATACGGGAAAAAGAGACCGCATCCATTCTTACAAGCCATTGATGTGTTATTTGCACAAGAGGTATCGCATTCAGAACTTGCTTGTTGCATATCAGATTTGCAAGGACCACAACCCGGTCCTGTAAACACCCAAAAACATTGAGCAAGCTCAGACTGTGTCCTGCCACATTCGACATGACACACGGCTGCCATATCCATACCCCCATAACACGAAATTCGGCCGTTACCACACAATTGATCAGGATCAGATGTATCAATGTATAGACCAACGGCATTAAATGTTTGCGGGATGGATGCATCTGCTTTTCCGGTGAAATACGCCAGACGTTTGTTCTTGGTGTTCTTGATCGGATCTACCACATAGGTAATCACATTCTTCTGGGCGTCGTATTGGGGTGGTTTGCGGACTTGAACAATCAATGTGTCCGCATTTTCCTTGCCATCCCGCAAAGAGATGGCGGCGTTGACAAACGGAACGCCATTCCCTCCCCATTGGAAATTCCGAACAAAACTGTCCATGGCAAGCTTGCCGGCGATTGTAGCCGGACGTTCGGAAAAAAAGATCGTATGCGGCAGGACGCCATTGATCTTCAAAGTATAAGTGCCGTCGGAATTGGCTTTCAATTCTCCCGAATCGCCTTCCTGAACGAATAGAAATTTCGCCTTCAAATCTACCCTTCCATCTATCTTCTGTTGGGGCTTGGCAGGTCCGGCGACCCCAGGAACGATGGTAGAAGGCGGCGGGGTCGGCGTGGCTGCTATGATCAGCAGGCTGATTAAGATCATCAGAGGTATAAATTTTTTCATGGTTTTACTCC
>JBAXBF010000330.1:0-3758 GCA_037142095.1 Chloroflexota bacterium | reverse complement strand
GATGCGATCCCGCGTTCTTTGCGAATTTTTTCTTCATAACCGCTGGAAAGATATGCGGCTATCGGATCAGGTGAAATGCCCAGTTCATCACGGACTTTTGCCAGCAACGGACGTACGTCTGTCCGAAAGGCATTCATGACAATCGTATGTGCTGCGAGTACGTTGGTGTTTTTCTGAGCTTCTGCCAGAGACTTACGCGGTACGATCAATGATTTGGCATACGCCTCCTGGCAGTTAATCACTGACTGGATCGTGGGGATCATTTTGCCTTCGACATTGTGGCATTGATCGAGCATATAAGCAACATTGCTTGAGGTAGTACGAGCGAGATGATCGTCACTTAGTTCTGCGCTGGTTAATTCACAATAGATGAGGAAGAGCTCAAATGGGTTTGCGCTGCCCACCATCAGATCATCATCGGCGTATTTACGATTATTGAAGTGGAAACCACCTAATCTGCCTTCGTCGAGCAAGAATGCCACAATTTGCTCAATGTTTGTACCTGAAGGGTGATGTCCCAGATCGACCAGAACCTGTGCTTTGGGACCAAGTTTCAAACAGAAAGCGTATGATGTACCCCAATCCGGGATGTCAGTGCTATAAAAAGTAGGTTCAAAGAATTTATACTCAACCAGCATTCGCGCCCCATCCGGTAAGTGTGGGTACACCTGGCGCAAGTTTTCAAACATACGGCGCTTGCGCGCAACCAGGTTGTCCTGTCCAGCATAATTGGAACCATCCGCAAACCATAGGCTAAGATCATTGCTTTTGACCTTTTTCATGATGTCGCAGCATTCAATCACATGATCCAAAGCACGTTCCTGGATTCCGGGGTTCGGATTACCGAAAGAGCCAAATTTGTAATCATCATCTTGAAAGATATTGGGATTGACAGCCCCAAGTTTTAAACCCTTTTCTTCGGCATACTGGCGCATCGCGTTGTAATCGTTGTCTTCGGGTTTATCCCAGGGAATATGGATGGCGATAGAGGGAGCAACTCCGGTCATCTTATTTACCATAGCGGCATCATCGATCTTCTGTTGGGTTGTCGTCGCAGCTCCAGGCCAGGAAAATGCTTTAAACCGTGTGCCACTGTTGGCATATCCCCAAGAAGGCGTCTCGATATGCTGCTTTTTTAACATATCTTTGACCTGCTTGACGTTTATTCCCAATTTTTCCAGGCTATCAACTAATACTTCGTAGGCTTTTTCGTACTCTTTCATCTTCAACCTCTTAAAAAATATTCTGTTTGATGTTAAAAGCAGCGCATATGCTGCGGATTTCCTCAAGGCTCAAACCTTCACCCAATTCATGGGCTACTAAATTCATATACTCATATTTGGCACCCGTCTCAGCATATTCAATTCGATCGCAGGCGCGCTTAACCGAGGCGTCAGAGCGAGCCATAACGCCATGTTTTCCCCAAACAACGACTCGATGAATACGCAGTGATTCAAGCGTTCTGCGTTCCAGTTCCTCAGATCCAGGAATGGCAAAAGGAATATCTCCCACGCCTTCCGGTAAATGGACGATCAGCTCTGGTTGCCAGCGCAGAATGCGTTTGTTGAAGAATTGTTCATCCTGATAACGTGGGATATGACTCAAATATGTCAGATTAGGGGGCTGGGCATGGATTACAGCGTGAAAATTTGTGCCTGTCAAGGTAACTTGGTCCTTATGAATAGCCAGATGTGAATTTAACTCACTGGTCAGACGAGTAAAAAGGCAGCGGGTTGATTTGTATAATAATCCACTTGTTCCGCCTTGTTCTATTTGTAAGAACCCAAGATTAGCGGCAGGATCTTGGATAATATCCCGCAAACGACGTCCCGATCCGGTAATAATCAAACTTTTACCTGATAATTCAGGAACTACAATAGGTAGTTGGATCTTTTCCATGATGGGAAATTTACGGCGTGGGTCAATTGTCCAGCCAAGATAGACGGAAATATTTCCTGCCGCCCCTTCGCTGGCATCAATATCGGATAACCTGCTCCCCGCTTCTCCAATAACTTCTAATAATTCATCTAATTCTGGATAGGGTGCTTCAATAGGCATAGGTCACCTCATTATTACTGATTGGTTGATACATTCCCAGGGGTTAATTCACGCCTGCGGTAGTGTTCATCCAGGCGGTTATCAATCCGGTGAACTTCTTTTTCGGACAATGGGCGTGTTCCTCCCAATGCATAGGAACCGATAATGATTTTTGCCCATTTATCTGCCATCAAGGCGATATTCAAAGCTTCACGTGAGGTCTGTCCTAAAACAACCAGACCGTGATTTTCCATCAATACGATCTTGGGTGCATGTCCATTCTCCTGAATATACCGGCGGATTTCATCTCGAAATGCTTTTGAGAGCGTATACCCTGGGTCTGTGTAAGGTAAAATGGCTGGTTTTGTGCCACAGACGACAATGCCATCTGGAAAGAGGCTACCCAAAAATGGTTTGGCACCCTGTACACTGCACAGAATTGAGTTGACAGAAATTGGATGGACATGCCCAACCCATTTTACTCCGGCTTCATGCAGGCAGAAGGCATGGAAAAACGTTTCAACAGAAGGTTTTCTGTGAGTTTTATCCACCAAAGCGTTCACCAGTTCTTTTTCGATCTGTTCGTCGCTAAGGTAATCTGCTTTCATCAAATCAAGAATATAACTCATATTCACACGGCTGAAACTGCTTTCGTCGCTGGTTCCCAATTGACTGCCGGATGCCTTTACCCAAAAGGTTCCATCACCACAGTCAGCACTGGTGTTTCCTTCTCCCAAAATAACTAATCCACGTTCTTCCTTACCCAATTCATGGGAGAGGTGGATTAACTCTTTTAATACAGCTTTTTCTTGCATATAAATCCTCCAATAATTCTTTAAATAATATCCATCCCGGAAATTTGGATGACCAAAAAGGGATCAATCAAGATGAAATACTTCTTCTAATTCTACCATGCTTTCGTCAGGATGCTTGCCACCCAAACTCTCGAAATAGGGTGCCATAAAGGATTGCCATTTTGTATTAATCTCTTCACCAGCCATCCCATCCAAAGCAGATTTGAAATTATCAGGGGTCTCAAAATAACCGAACATCAATCCATCCTCACGCATATACAGAGAGTAGTTATGCCAGCCGTGCTTACCTAAAGCTGCTAGCATTTCGGGCCAAACTGCCTTATGATGTTGTTTGTATTCCTCGATTTTGTCCTCGCGAACTTTCAAAATGAAGCCGACTCTTTTCATTTCTAACCATCCTTTTGCTATAACTTGATGCCAATGATTGCCGAAACTGACTAGAATTATATCTTCATTAAAACAGAAAGGTCAATAGGGGAAGGAAAGCACAAATAATCTACCCCAAGTGCTAATATTATCTTGATTGATACAGGTCTGAAATATCACATGGTGCTCACCAGTATAAATATTTTGAAATAATTCTCCCGCGGATAGTTTCTGACCGCTTGACAAATCTAAAAAGTCACTGCTTGGGCTATCCGGTGTAATTGCCTGATACTCGCGATAATCTGTAACTTCATACTCTTCGACTCTTCCGTCGCCATAAATTAATTGGGCAACATTACCTACCTTAATATTAAAAAACAGGGTACCGGAAAGATAATTATGTGCCAATAGACCTATGTTTTGTCCTGGCGCTTGATAAGCGAGTAAGAATTGGGTCGCGACACCTTTCACGCTGGATACATAATTAGGGTCATTCGCAGGCTGTTGCACAACGCGCAGCGCAAGTACATTTTCAATATA
>JBAXBF010000329.1:0-3783 GCA_037142095.1 Chloroflexota bacterium | reverse complement strand
CTTGTCCGGCTGCAATTCTTCGTTCTCATCCTGCCTGTTTTGATTCTCATTTTTTTTGTCTTCATCAAGCAACCGAAGACAATGGTAAAATTCGCTTTAATCTTTCTCTTGGGCACACTATTAGCCATCACACCCTGGCTCATCCGCAACTGGCAATTAACTGGCTATCTCGCTCTTGACTCCCCTGGACAGGTCGGTGACCTGGCATCTCGTTATCAAGATGAACCTCTAACAGGAACGATTTCCCTGCAAAATCAAGAAAACGAAGGCGAATTCTTCCAACGCATGACAGGCAGCACCTTGGGTTACGTGCTCACTAAACCCGATAAAGTGTTCGGTTTTACGGCAGAACATTTCCTTCACAATCTCGTAACAACTCTCTTTGCTCTGCCGGTCTCCTACCCATTGGTTGATAACGGAATCGAATTCTATAATAAATATCCTTATTGGAGAGAAACCAACCAGCCGCCTGAAAAGCTTTGGGAGCAGTGTTGTTCTCTGATCCCTTATATCAGCACAGATGTACCTTTCTGGCAGGGATGGAATGGTAAATTCACAACAGAAGCAGGTGTCCCCATTTTGGTCAATCTACTGATCGTTGCCATTGGCATCGCAGCCGCATATAGACAAAAACACATGATCGCTTTGATTCCTTTGGCAGTCTATTTAGGATATGATTTGAGCAATGCTCTCATCCGTTCTTCCGGCTGGCGTTTCATCTTGCCAGTGGATTGGGTAATTCTCTTTTATTATAGCATCGGCTTAATCCAGCTCACAATCTGGGCAGCGAGTTTTTTCCAGCCGATCCTTTTTTTCCGCTGGCTGAATCCCGAGAAGATCCCCGCTGAGAATAATCAACCCGTATCTACCTCTTCATTGCCGCTTAAAAGCATCGCGGCTGTCAGTTTGGTTATTATATTGCTCGGCTCTGCAATGTCCATCGGAGAAGGCTTGGTTCCCATCAAATATAGAAGCGCGGACATCTCCAAAATCATCTCCACCCTGAGCGATAAAGATTTATCAAAATACGAATTGACGGCAGAGAAATTAAAATCTTTTCTGGAAACACACGATGGTCACGCGATCTATGGACGAGTGTTATCTCCAAAATTTTTCCTTGCTGGGGAACCAGAACGTTGGTACAGCAACTGGGAAAGCGAAAGGACGCGCAATTTTGATGAACTAGACTTCATGCTGATCGGTACTGAATCTTACCCTGCTTTTCTTAACTGGCAGGGAAAAGAGAATCTTCTCACGCCTTCTCCGCTGCCCAATGCAGTGGACGTTTTGGCGCTGGGTTGCGTCAACGTTGGAATATTCGATACGAAACTCCTGCTAAAACTTGACCAAAGCGGTCAATATTTGCTACAATCTCCAAATACTATTTGGAACTGCCCAATCCCCCAATGATGAGGTTATTTCTTAATGAAAACATCAACTATTGTACTAATTATCTTAATTATCTTGCTGTGTCTTTGTCTCGCCATTATGGGAGGTATGATCGGACTTCTTTTCAGCATTAAGGGCGATGTATTTAATAAAAATACACTCACACCTTCGCCGGTCGTCGTAAGACCAACTACTGCCGCCATACCTCAACCTAACGCTACGCCACAGCCAGAAGCGACTTTTGAAATTACCATCATACCTAAAAATCCAATCGAAGCCACGGCTGCTGAAAATAGTCTTAAAGTCCTGGAAAATGAACCTGTTCCTACCAGCGATTTACGCGATCTGGCACACCGCCTGAAAGGAGAAGATGACATCCCACTCACTTTGGCAGTTACGCCCGTTAACCGCAAAACCGGTGAAGAGTCGGCTTTTTGGATAACGAATCTTGACACCGATAAAAGCTCTCAGGTAACTGCCACCCTGCGTTATGCAGGAGAACATATTTACTTTTGGATCGAGAATAGTGTTGAATATGACGAGAAAGAGTTGCGTAAACTTGCCGAAACCTTCGATCAAAAAATTTACCAGACGGACCGCGAATTTTTCGGCAGCGAATGGACGCCCGGCATCGACAACGATCCACACATTTATATCCTGCTTGCCACAAATCTTGGCTCAACGATCGCCGGATATTACTCTGCATTTGATTCTTTTAGTTCACAGGCTCACAAATATTCTAACGAACATGAAATGATCTTCATGAATGCAGATAACGTGAGCCTGAGCGAAAAGTTTACGTATGGGGTCTTAGCACATGAATTTCAACATATGATTCATGGCTACCATGACAGAAATGAAGATACTTGGCTAAATGAAGGGTTTTCTGAATTGGCTGCATTTCTAAACGGCTACGGCACCGGCGGTTTTGACCAGACCTACACTAGCGACCCTAATATACAATTAACCTATTGGCCTAGCAGCGATAAAGATTCTTCTCCTTACTATGGTGCAGCCTTCTTGTTCACCAATTATTTCCTCGGACGATTTGGTGAAAAAGCCACTCAGGCACTGGTAGGTCATCCAGCCAACGGCATGGTCAGCGTCGACACCGTTTTGAAGGATATAGGGGCTGTTGAATCAATTACAAGTAAACCTCTGACAGCAGATGATGTCTTCTTAGATTGGGCAGTCACCAATTACACCAACAATCCCAAAATCGGAGATGGACGGTATGCTTATTCCAAATACCCGGATGCTCCCAAGACGCACGCCACCGGTCAAATCGAATCCTGCCCGGCTGAAATGACAACAAGCAGCGTTCACCAATACGGCGTCAACTATATCCAGATCGACTGTTCCGGGAAACATACCCTCCATTTTGAAGGCTCGACCCAGGTCAAAGTCTTACCAGCAGACCCTCATTCTGGAGATTATGCATTCTGGTCAAATCGGGGCGATGAATCGGATATGACCCTTACCCAAGAATTCGATTTTACGAATGCCAATGGATCATTAACGCTCGGTTATTGGACATGGTATGACTTGGAGAAAAATTATGATTATGCTTACATCTTAGCCTCAACAGATAATGATCACTGGCAAATCTTGAAGACACCGTCTGGAACAGATCAGGACCTATCCGGTAACAGTTACGGCTGGGGATATAACCAGCAATCCGGGGATGGACCCAAATGGATCGAAGAAAAAGTGGACATCTCCCAATTCGCCGGAAAAAAGGTCAAGTTACGTTTTGAATACATCACCGATGCGGCTGTGAATGGTGAGGGAGTCATGCTGGATGATATTTCGATACCCGAGATTAATTATGAGACTGATTTTGAGAGTGATGACGGTGGCTGGATTGGAGAAGGCTTTGTGCGCATCGAGAATATATTACCCCAAAGTTTCCATCTGGCTCTCATAAGTGTCGATAATGAAAAAACTAAAGTGGAGAATATTTCTCTATCGGATGACAACTCAGCGGATATCGGATTGGACGTTGGCGGCACATACAAATATAATATTCTAGTCATTACGGGTACAACGCGCTTCACCAACCAAACCGCAGCATATCGCTACAACGTTAAATAAAAACGGGGTATAAAAAAAAGGACTTTATATGACATTGAATGAATCCAACCGTTTTAACCATCATAAAATGCACGATTTGATTAGCGATGAGCGTGAATCTCATTGGGATCCGCCGCGCTTTCTTTCCCGTCTTGGGATTCTATCCGGTCAAACGGTGCTTGATTTGGGTAGCGGACCTGGATTCTGGACTCTACCATTGGCTGAAATTGTGGGGCAAGACGGCACCGTTTGGGCGCTGGATGTCAGCCAGGAAATGTTGGATTACCTCACACAACGCAAACCGCCTTCACAGGTGAGACT
>JBAXBF010000328.1:0-3788 GCA_037142095.1 Chloroflexota bacterium | reverse complement strand
TCAAAAAAAACAGAAGCAAGCCAGGCAGATGAGCTGCGCCAGCAGGCTGAAACACTTTATCGCCAGCAGAATCCAGAGCAGTCCCTTCCCAAAACACACTCAGATCTCCAAAGATTGGTTTATGAACTGGGCGTGCACCAGATCGAACTGGAAACGCAAAATGAGGAATTGCGCCAGACCCAGTTGGACCTTGAAACGGTGAGTTCGCGGTATGTCGATCTTTTTGACTTTGCCCCGGTTGGATACCTGACGCTCAGCGAGCTGGGCATTATCCTGAAAGCCAATTTCAAAGCTGCAAAAATGTTGGGGGAGGTAAGAAGCCACCTGGTAAACCGGCGCTTGACGAAATTCATTTTTCCCGCAGATCAGGACATTGTTAACCTGCACCGCCAGACGCTTTTTGCCGGCGGCATACCGCAGGCATACCAACTGCGCATGGTGAAAAATGACGGCAGCTTCTTTTGGGTGCACATGGAAGCCAATCTGGTGCAGGATGTGGAGCGCAGCGTATTCGATTACCAAATCACCCTGAGCGACATCACCCTGCGTAAGCAAGGAGAGGAAGCCCTGCGCCAGAGTGAAGAACGATATCGTTTGATGACGGACAACGCCCCGCTCGCCATCGCAATGACCAGTCCGGAATCGGGAGAGGTGCTGTATGCCAACCCGCGCATGTTTGATTTCTTCGGTATGCCATCTGAATCACTGCTGGGAAGCCAAGCCCTCACCCGCTATAGTAATCCGCAAGACCGGACGCGTCTCATGTTGCTTTTGCAAGCCTATGGTCAAGTCACCGACTATGAATTGCGCCTGAAGAAAGGCGATGGGCGTGAATTCTGGGCATCCCTGACTGCCAATCTCACCACCTACGATGGGCGTCACGCAATTCAAACGACGTGCATCGATATCACTGAACGTAAAGCGGCTGAGGAAAGCCTGCGCATCAAAGATAGAGCCTTCGCAGCCTCGATCAATGCCATCGCCATCGCCGACCTCAGCGGGCAATTGACCTATGTCAACCCCGCCTTTCTCAGCATGTGGGGTTATGAACAAGAAAGCGAAGTACTGGGGTTACCCATAACCGCTTTCTGGCAGCAACCCGAGAAGGCGGTTGAGATTGCGAGTGTCCTAATCAGCGGGAAAAACTGGGAAGGCGAGTTGACCGCCCAACAGAAAGACGGCAGCCTGTTCGAGGCGCAGCTCTCAGCCGCCCCGGTGCTGGATGATTACGGGCAACCGCTTTGCATGTTGGCAATATTTGTCGACCTCAGCGAGCGCATTCGGGCGGAAAAAGCCCTGCAAGCGAGCCATGAAAAGCTGGAACTGCTCTTCGACCTGCTGCCGGTGGGTGTCTCGGTGCTGGATCACGAACACAATCTTGTAAAATCGAACGCGGCGTTGGAGAGCATCCTGGGCATCAGCGCAGAAGGATTGCTGCGCGGCGACTACCTTAATCGCCGCTATTTCAACCCGGATGGCAGCCAGATGCAGCCCGCAGAATATGCCAGTTCGCGCATTTTCGGCGGCGAAAGGGAGGCTCTGCATATCGAAACCGGGGTGGAGAAGGAGGACGGCGATATGGTGTGGACTGACGTATCCGCCGCCAAATTCCCCTTTACCGATTGGAATACCGTGATCGTTACCGCCGATATCAGCCAGCGCAAACGTGTCGAGCAAGCCTTAAGCGAGAGCGAGCAAAATCTCCAGAATGTGTTCGCCACGATCCGCGATGCGATCTTCGTCGTTGATGCGCAGTACCGCCTGTTAAACTGCAACCAGGCGTTTCAGGATGCGGTCCGGGCGGACTTGGGGTATGAAATGGCGCTTGGAGAAATGGTGTTAAAACCGGAATATCCCCGCGAATTTCAGGATCTATGGCAGAAGAACTATGCTCGTGCCCTGGCTGGGGAAACCATCTCGTTTGAAGCCCAGCTTGAGCGTTCGGATGGCATCCACTACATTGAAAACACGTTAAGCCCCATGTTGGATTCTGAGAAAAAGGTGAGCGGGGTGCTGGTGGTCTCGCATGACTTCACCGAGCGCAAGCGGGCGATCGCCGAACTGATCAATGCGCGCAAGGTGGCGGAAACCCTGGCAGCCGGCGTAGCGCATGAACTCAATTCCCCGCTGCAGGTCATCACCGGCTACAGTGAAAGCCTGCTGAAAGCGATGCAAAGCGATGGTAAGCTGGAGGGTGAACGTGCCGAACGCCAGCTCACTACACTCAAGCGCAACGCCTGGCGTGTGGCGGAGATCGTGCGCTTGCTGCAGCATTCTGTTCATCCCGAGCGTGGATCAACCCAACAGATCAGTCTCAACAAACTGGTGCAAGACACCCTGATCCTGATGGATCACCAGATCAGAGCCAATGAATATATCGAGGTTGTGACCGAGCTGGCTGAGGATTTACCCCTTTTGAGCTGCGATCAAAACAAGATTATCCAGATGCTGATCAACCTGCTCACGAACGCTTGCGACGCCCTGCCTTACGGCGGCAAGATCAGCATCCATACTGCTTACCAAGCCGCTCCCGAGAGGTTGTTGTTAAAAATTATGGACAGCGGCAAGGGTATCCCCGAATCGATCCGCCCGCGCATCTTCGACCCGTTCTTCACCACCAAGCAGGTCGGCGATGGGTTGGGCTTGGGGCTTTCGATCGTGCAGGGCATCGTGCGCGCCCACGGCGGCGAGATTCAGGTGGAAAGCGATCAAGGCAAAGGCACGACCTTCACCATCAGCCTGCCGCTGGTATCTGGCGCTGGCAGCTCGCCTGGCAGCGATGCATCTCAACCAAAAGATAACCCTCTGGCACGCTACGATGATTAGAGGCAAAGCAGTCCAGGTCGAAGGAAACCCGTTTTTTTTATTCTTCCGTCTCGAAAAAGTGCACTCTTCTTTTTGCTGCGGATCCCATGATTTATGAAAAATATTACCGACCAAGCCAGATTAAAAAAAATGGAAGCAAGCCAGGCAGACAAGCTGCGCCAGCAAGCTGAAGAACTTTATCGCCAGCAGAATCCCGAGGATACCCTCCCCAAAACACAGAAAAATCAACAACAATTGGTTTTCGAACTGCAGATACACCAGATCGAACTGGAGATGCAGAACGAGGACCTCAAACAGGCGCAAGGTGACCTGGAGAAATCGCATGCCAGATATAGTGACCTCTTTAATTTTGCCCCGGTTGGATATCTGACGGTCAGCAAGCCGGGACTAATCCTGGACGCCAATTACAAAGCTGCAACCATGTTGGGGGAGGTAAGAAGCCGCCTGGTAAACCAGCCCTTGGCGAATTTCATATTTCCCGCAGATCAGGACATTGTTTACCTGCACCGCCAGACGCTTTTTGCCAGAGGCAAAGCGCAGGCAAGCGAACTGCGCATGGTGAAAAATGACGGCAGCGTCATTTGGGTGTACATGGAAGCCGATCTGGTGCAGGATGTGGAGCGCAGCGTACTCGCTTACCAGATCATATTGAACGACATCACCCTGCGCAAGCAAGCCGAGGAAGCCCTGCGCCAGAGTGAGGAACGCTACCGCTTGCTGGCGGATGATGCCCCGCTTGCCACCCTTGTATCTGATCTGCAGACAGGTGAGGTATTGTATACCAACCGGCGCGCGGCAGAACTCTTCGAAATCCCCATCGACCAATTGTTGAAGGCAAAAACCCCTGAACTTTACGCCAACCCGCAGGAGCGGGAACGTATCCTGACTCTGCTCAACGCTCACGGTCAGGTGAAGGACTTCGAAGTATGCCTGCGCAAGGGGGATGGGCGTGAATTTTGGAT
>JBAXBF010000327.1:0-3792 GCA_037142095.1 Chloroflexota bacterium | reverse complement strand
GCATTAAATAGCGAGCGATGTTGTTTACGATGAAAATCATAATGAAGAGCAAAACGCCGGTAAAGAACAAGGCACTGCGATGCGGACCGGCGGCGTAGTTAATCTCCACCGCAATATTACCTGTCAATGTGCGCGCCGTGCTGAGAAAGATGGTCAGTGGATTATCATTCAACGGGGTTGGTATGGCGATTGAGTTTCCAATCACCATGATGATCGCCATGGTCTCACCCAACGCCCGCCCGATGCCAAGAATAATGGCTGCAATAATCCCGGAACGCGCCGCAGGTAAAATCACTTCCCAGATGGTTTGCCAGTGGGTAGAACCCACCGCGAGTGACCCTTCTTTATACATCTTGGGTACTGCCCGGATGGCATCCTCCGCGACGCTGGTTACCGTCGGCATGATCATAATCGCCAATATGATCGAAGCGTTAAGAATGCCAAAACCAGAATTGTACGGTAATTTGATCGTGCGGATCATGGGAGCCAGAACAACCATGCCAAATAAGCCGTACACTACAGAAGGAATCCCCGCCAATAACTCCACCCCCGGGCGCAAAATCTCGCGAACTGTGTTAGGTGCAATCTCAGCCAACAGAATAGCCATACCGATGGAGATTGGAACGCCGAGGATAACCGCCCCCAATGTAGAAAGGATAGATCCGACCACCATGGGAACCAATCCAAATAGTCCTTCTTCATTACCCACGACTCCCCCTGGACGCCAGATGGTGCCTACCAGCATGTTGTTTAACCCTATCTTTTCAATGGCATCCAGAGACTCGTTTAATGTGAAAATTATAATAAGTAATACAACAATAATGGCACTGAACGCAAACCCCAACAAGAGATAACGCATTACCTGATCGACCAGTTTTCTCTCCCTCGGATGAGCAGCGAAATAATGACTGGTTTTGGACAATCCATACAAAATTGCAACTGGGATGAACCCCGCGAATACGATACTGCTTAACATCCACAACACAACTTTAAAGATGTCCCCCACAGAAAGAATATGTTCTCCGCCGAAGATCACCCCACAACCCTGGAAAATGATCATTGCCGCATAAAAAATGCCAGCGAAGGTTAAAATCAACATGATAAATATGCGTGCCCAGTCTTGTAATGTCCAGATTCCCCAGGCGAGGAAAAATACCAGAATAGATACAACCATTGCAGTAGGTAAAACCTGGAAGGCTGGCAGCCTGGTTGGTGATTGAAATGTCAGGTATATGCCATATACAAAAGCCGCGACCCCGCTCAAACCGATCAACGCGGCGACCAATCTTACGATCAGGGGTGGGCGAAAGCTTTTCTTAGAAATCAATCTGATTTCGTTCATGATATCTCACACCTTTATAACATCATTCTATTGAATGAAATTTGCAAGGAACATGGGCAAGATCGCTCTTGCCCATGTCAATCTTTAATATTTACTATTCCAAGATGTTGATTATTTAATAGACATGTAGCCTTCAGCAACGACGATCTTCTGACCCTCATCTGAAAGGATGAAGTCGATGAACGCCTTCGCTAAAGGTTTCGGATCGCCCTTGGTAAGCATATTGAGTGGGCGGCTGACTTTGTAGGTGTTGTTCTTAACATTATCTACTGTAGGCTCGATCCCATCAAGCTTGAGGGCTTTTACGCTGCTATCCAGGAAACCAAAGGACAGGTATCCAATCGAATTTTCAGTAGTGGCTATCGTGGTACGAATCTGTCCATTGGACTGCTGCAGGATGGCTTTCTCGAAAATCGGTGTTTTCACGTCCTTACCGTTGGCATCCTTAGCTAACATCACCATGTCTTCGAACGCCGTACGGGTTCCACCACCCTCTTCGCGGGACACAATCGTGATCGATGCATCGGGTCCACCCACATCTTTGAAATTGGTCACCTTACCTGAGAAAATATCACGCACCTGATCCTTGGTAAGGGTATCAAGCTTGACATTCGGGTTGACTACTACAGCGATGCCGTCGAAAGCAATCGTGAATTCTTTAAGGTCAGGAAACTTCTTCTTCTCTTCGTCCTTGAGGGCGCGAGAAGCATTCCCAATTTCTACCGTACCTTCACCAGCCGAGGTAATTCCCACGCTCGTGCCGCCGCCCTGGATATCAATCGTGACACCGCTATTTAACTTGGTGTATTCACCTGCCAGTTTCTCCGCCAGCGGTTGAACCGTGGTCGAACCGGCTATCTGTAATTGACCACCTTCAGTGGACTTTGGGGCATCGGTCGGTTTTTCAACTTTGGGAGCATCCGTTGGTTTTTCTGCTTTGGGAGCTTCTGCAGGCTTTGCAGCTTCAGGGGTTGGTGGACTGCCACAAGCTGAAAGTAAGATGCCAGCGATTACCATCGTGGCTAAAACAACAATAATGATACGACGCATAATTTTCTTCTCCTTGATTTGAATTAATTTGTTCCTAAATAATTATTCCCGACGAGCATATATTAACATGCCATTTTTAACAACCTGATAAGCCCACGTTAAGAAGATGTTAAGGGTTTGTTAACAAGGGGAAGAATGACATTGCCAGAATCGGAAAAGTCGGGCAAAATTAGGGTACAATCCTTTAAGCATTCCACAAATTGAATCTTATTTATGAGCTATAAAATCCTTATTATTGAAGACGAACCGACCCTCCAAGAGACTCTGGCATATAACCTCAAGAAAGAGGGGTATCAGGTGGATATTGCCGCCGACGGAAAACAAGGGGTCGATCTCGCCCGGATTAACCAACCTAACCTGGTCATCCTTGATATCATGCTCCCCATTCTGGATGGATTTGAAGTATGCCGCATCTTGCGCCAGGAAATGAACACACCCATCTTGATGCTTACGGCACGCGACAGCGAGTTCGACCGTGTACTTGGTTTGGAGATGGGAGCCGATGACTATGTTGTTAAACCTTTCGTCATGCGCGAATTGATGGCGCGCGTCAAGGCACTTTTACGCCGGGTGCGAATGGATAAAGAACAAACAGACGAACAACCTTTACAAGCTGGAAAGGATATTTTTGTATCCGAAAATCTAACGATTAATCTCAATCGCAGGCAAGTTTATCTAGATGGAGAAGCTGTAGAATTTAAACCCAAAGAATTTGATTTAATCCAGTTCTTTTTTGAAAATAAAGGGAGACTGCTCTCTCGCGAATTCCTTTTGGAACGCGTATGGGGATGGGATTTCGGTGGCGGAAGCCGTACAGTGGATGTGCACGTGCATTGGCTGCGGGAGAAAATAGAAATAGACCCTGCCAACCCCAAACGAATCATCACCGTCCGCAGTGCAGGCTACCGTTTCGAAGGATAAGATGATCCATAGAGTTCACTGGCGTATCACCCTTCCCGTTGTTGGATTGGTCATCATCATCCTGATCTGCGCCCATTTTGGTTGGCTTTCCATACCCGTTTCGATCTTATTCATCTTAGCAACTTCAGGATTCGTGATCTTTTCCATTGAGAAATTGATTGCACCTGTGAAAGAAATCACACAAATTGCCCAGCAAATCACTGAGCTGATATCCCCTGATGCTAAGATCAATTACGCTTTAGAAAATGAAAATGAGTTAGAGCAGCTATCTCTTACCTTCAATGGCATGGTACGCCAACTTCACAGTCAAATTGAGGTACTCCAAGCTGAACGGATGACCCTGAATGCCGTATTACAGCACATGACGGACGGTGTCATCCTTGTGGATGAGCAGGGAAAAATCCAATTATTTAATAGCGCTGCTGAGCATATCTATGGCATGACTGCGAATAATGCGATTGGACACACGCTGGCAGAAG
>JBAXBF010000326.1:0-3794 GCA_037142095.1 Chloroflexota bacterium | reverse complement strand
TGATTACTGAGGGATCGGTGCTGGCTTCCTTCTGCCAGCCCTTCAACATGGGGATTTTACCCCTGCCGGAACTGGCGGTGTTCAACGGGATCACCCGCCAGCCGCGGCGGGCATAGCTTATAGCGGCTTCAAGTGTGGGTTGATTCATGTATCCTCCTATAAAAACAACCTTTAATGCGATCGGACAAGATAATATGCAGATACTAATTCTAACGAATAAAATATCCGTACTCATTATAACAATTTGATCCGTTTTTAAGCAAGGGCTATAGAACATTTGTTCTGACCAATTTTCGAAAATCATCAAATTGGTCGGTTGTTTTAAACAACTGTTGAAAATTGTTTAAGCATAAGACAAAAATGTTTAAAAAGACTTAAACAAAAGTGGAATAATAAATCATCGTTTTGTTGATTGATTTATTGGTTGGAATTATGTACAATCATTGAACACTATATTGTTGGTTATTAAATTCATATTAAAGAAAAGGAGATATTTATGAGACTGATTCGTTTGTTCTTGATGGCAATTACGTTAGTTGCCATCCTTTCTGGAATAGCGCAGTCGCCTTCCTATGCTTCTCCGTGGAGTACGCATGCGAAAGTGGTTGTGCCGATGCAAGCACCCGACACAAATAATAAGAGTGATTACGTTTGTTGGGGAGCAAGTTTGGGGCGGGATCGACTCTTCTATGAAGAATCTACTATCAAGACAGGTGGCGGTAATGTGTGCCAATTCATTTTCGATAAGGTGAACGTCCGTACGGATGGATATTATCAATTCACGTACACCTACACCTTTGAAAATGAGAGGCGTACGACAACGACCATGCTTTATATTACCAAACCTGATTTTAATACATACACTACCTTTCCGGTAACGATGCCGTCTGAATAGACACTCTGCCGGTGGAGAATCTTATGAGACTGATCCGTTTATGTTTGATGTCAATAACATTGGTTGCTATCCTTTCCGGGGTGATGCCCTTACCTTCGTACGCCTATCCGGTCACTGCGCGGGTCAAGGTCATTGTGCCGATGAAACCGGCTGATCGACATGACATTCGTCAGTATGATTGTGTGACGGCTACCTTAGTGGCAGAGAAAGACGTCATTATTACGGGAACAAACGATGAGCCCTATTCGGCGAAGATTAATAATCCCGGGAATAGCAATAAGTGCACGTTGACGTTCGAAGATGTGCTTATTCGCGCTGATGGATATTTCTATTTGGACTATACATACGCCATTGATAAGACACGGGATACCGTATCGACCTTTATCTACATCGCCAGACCCAATTCACGTGTGTACACTACTCCACCTGTGTATATGCCAGCCCAATAGTCCGGGACGCCGCCGGAGAAGCGGAAAAGCGGATGCGCCATCCATGATGCGGGGAAAAGAGAGCAGGCGCACGCAAAACCGCACAGATTGTTTTTAGCGAAGGATCACCATCGCCGCAGGGATGCGGCAAATAATTTAGAATAGCGATACCCACATTTAATTGACAAGCCAATTATTCCATGTAATAATAGGTTAAAGCTTCTCTTACCTGCCCCGTTTTGAAGGATCTCTTTGATTGCAATGCGAGGCGCAGATTTGAATAAAGAGAAAGGATTTGTTCTGAATGGTGCTTGAATGTACTCCAGCCTTGCAGCTCTTGCCGGAAATCACCCGGCGGATTTTAAGTGTTTGCCAACCGCAGAAGATCATCCTTTTTGGTTCATATGCCCGCGGAGATTATGGACCAGATAGCGACCTGGATTTATTGGTGATTATGGATGGTATCGAATCAAACCGTGCCGAGAGTAACCGTCTGCGCAGGGCGTTGCGCGGTTTATTAACGCCGATTGATATTCTGGTGGCGACGACGGAACAAATCGAACGCCACCGTCAGACCATCGGACTAATCTATCGTCCGGCTTTGGAAGAGGGGAAGGTGATTTATGAACAGCATGCAACCGCTTGATCTACCTCTTCATTGGCTGGAAAGGGCACGGTCAGATCTGAATCTCGCCGATGTTGCTTTGCGTACACCAGGTGTTTTATACGAAGACGCCTGTTTCCATACCCAACAATGCGTTGAAAAAGCATTAAAAGGATACCTTACCCGGCTTGGAATTTCTTTTCCCCGAACTCACGTTATCGAAACTTTGCTGGATTTGCTCAAGGAAAACAATATTCTTATTCCTGACGCTGTGGATGAGGCTTTCACTTTAACCCAGTATGCCGTACAGACACGGTATCCGGGGGAATGGGAAGCGGTCACTCTCCAAGAAACCCAACAAGCTTTGGAGAGGGCAGCTTTCGTATTGACTTGGGTTGATGGACAAATCCGATCCGGATATGCCAACGATATCATAAGTGGCGCATAAGTTTTGAATAAGGTGCGGCACAGATTATTTATGATTAAATCTGTTAAATCTGTGCATCCGTGTTTCTCTGTGGATAAATAATTTTATCCTGTGGTGAAGCAGCAAGCCTCGCAATGTCCAGTTTTTGTCCAATAGAATGTTTTATCAAATAAGGAGATAAAAAATGAAAATTCGGATACTATGCTTGGTTCTGGCTCTGGCGCTGTTGACCGGCTTTAGTCCCAGCCCCAGTCCAACCATTCCGCTGAGTGCCAAAAACGTCAACCTGATCTTCGTGATCAGCCCGGATTTGGCTTTCCAAACGCCCGGTGACGTCAATCCAGACACGGCAAACCTCACCAACCAGGGATTGCAGCGCTCGCTCCTCCTGGCTGGCTACTTGAAACAGCAGGTGCTGGGGGGCAAGAACGTCAACCGCATTTATACGCTTGAACCCATGACGCATTTGCAAACCGCAAAAAAGCTGCCTGACATGGCAGCCATGGGTTTCATTCAACAGTTCTCCATGCTCAACCAGATATCACTGACCGCGTTGGGCGGTTATGGCTCGCCCTTCATTACTGCTAACAGTTACCCTCTGAATGCTTCGTATGCGCCGGGCTTCGTACCCAGCGGAGTCGTTACACCGACACTCATCTGCCCGGGCTGCCAGGGGCTGGATTTTAACGACACGGGTGGCAAAAACGAAGCCCTGGTTGCCGCTATTCTCGAGATAAACTACCCGGGCTATTATGTCTTCTCGGCGCCCTGGGAGACGACCAGCACCCTGATGGCAAATATCAACAAGAAACTTGGTTCTAATCTGACTGTACCAGAGACATTTCAGGGGTCAAACTATGTGTATGCCATCTCCGTCGCCTCGCCGAAAAGCGCCAGCCTGGTCACCTACAACAGCAATTTGAAGCCGTCTTCCACTTACCCTGTCCTACCGTCGCCCGTCGCCAGCACGAAATGCATAGCCCAGAAGCCTTTCAGCTTCAGCGCGACCGATGGGATGAATAACGCCAAAATTCCAGCGGGAGCCAACACGAACGAAACGTTTTACATGGTGCGCCACGCAGAAGCGCATCCGGTAGTCGGCTGGGACAACGGCAGCTTTGTGGCTGCGGGGCAATGGCGTGCTCTGGCACTGCCGAACTTTCTGCGCGGCAAGATCAGCCCTACAGAGGTCTATTCGATAGACCCCGCTCAGGTTACGAATGCGACTCAAATCATTGCGGGTAATTCCAACTTTTCGTATGTCAGACCTTCCTTGACCGTCGAGCCCTATGCCATCGCCAACAACTTGCCTTTTTATTTGGTTTCTGAATTTGAGATATTAAATCCGAACTCGCCCAAATTAACCAGCGATAAGTTCTTCAGCGGCGGCGCATTCTCGAATAAGACCGTGCTGCTGGCGTGGGAACATGAACACTTCCC
>JBAXBF010000325.1:0-3826 GCA_037142095.1 Chloroflexota bacterium | reverse complement strand
CATCCGGGTCGCGTTCAAGAAGCCAGCAGAAAGGTTGGGGGGCACTCTCGATCATCTTTTTCAAGGCGGTCATCACATCGGGTGAAAGGTAACGATTCACTTCTTCCAGAGAGCCATGCTGTTCGATGCACAAGCGCCGGATTTCACTCGGGGTGAGTTTCTTGAATGGATTGATTTTGAGCGTGGCGCCCAGGATGATTTTGTAGAGATCGCTGTCACTAAAGCGGTTGGCAGAGACCTGGCGAAGTTGGGTATGCGCGGCAACTGCCTGGGGCAGGTTGGTCAGGAGCAGGCGCGCCAGGTTGCGGTCTTCCACAAAGTGCGGCCAGGTATCATCGCCGGTCTGTTCCACTAGAAAATCACGCAAGGATAATTCCAGCGGCGCCTGCCCGCCAAGTTGAGCTTCCAGGTCTGGGTAGAAAAGGCATTGACTGCTGTCCTTGCGGCTGCGGTCCACCACCAGTACACGGGCATCCGGAGCCGTGCGTAACGGCTCATATAAATCGCGCAGACCCAGGTTGCCGGTGCAGAACAGGACCGTGTAGCCGTTTTGCTCAGCCCAGCCGTCCACGACGCGGGCGCCGCGCTGGATCATGCGCTGCGGGTCACGCAGGAGGATGAGGGGTGCCCCATTCAGCGGTTCAAGTTTGGAGAGAATCCAGGATTCGATCATAGTCTCCCCAAAGTCTCCAGCCACGTCAACCATGCATTGAAGTGTGCACATTCCGCACGGATATTCTCCAATCCCACGTCAATGGCAACCAAAACGCCGTAAAGTGGCTTCTCATAATATGGGAATAAACGCAAAATTCGTTTGGATGGAGAAGTGGTCTCGCCATCGTTGATTTCTTCCGGTGAATTGAATTTATTCCTTATATCGAGTAGCTCACTCAGTTTGTTAACCTCAGTAAATCGTTTCACAGTTATCTCAGGATTGACAAATAGCAGGGCTTCAAACTCGTGCAATTGGAGATAGGGTTTGAAGTGGGAATGTGAAACATCACGCTGAAACTCGGTTTCCAGATAAGCTGCTTTTACAAAACAGTCACCTATTGGTCTGGTTGCATAACCTGGAAAATCGGTGGGCAATTTGAAGAGGTCATACATGGTGGTCACCGCACATGCACTTGTATCCTTCAGCAGTCTATGAACATCATTGCGAACTTTTACGTAGGTAGATAAACCACCTTTAAACTTTTTTCCTTGTTTGAAAATCTTGGTCGAGACGACCACAGGGATAAGATCAACATTAAGGTTCCAAAGATGCCTGGTGAGAATCTCACGGACAAATGTCTCTTCCGTCTGTCCTTCAACAGAAACGAGCACCCGATTCATCTTGGACGTCCCCCGAGCAAATTCTTTTCCCACAAATCCCCCATCCCATAGTCATCCATCCAATTTTCGAGATCTTTTTCTGTGCGGCGTTCAAACGTTGATTGACCTTCTTTCCGATCGACTACCACAATATCTTCAGGCATAAACTGATTTACGAGCGGGACAGATTGGGTAGATACGACCACTTGTGTTTTTTGAGAGACGCTCTTTAATAGCGAAGCGAGGACTGTGATGGCATAAGGATGAAGACCAAGTTCTGGTTCATCGATAATGATGGTCGAGGGGAGATTAGGCTGCAAGAGCAACGTAGCCAGGCACATAAAACGCAGGGTGCCATCTGATAAAGATTGTGCATTGAAATAAGAGTCAGAACCTTTTTCCATCCACTCCAGACGAATATTTTCAAGGTTCAATGGATTGGGACGCAGAGAAAAATCATCAAAAAATGGCGCCACAAGTTGGATGGTGGATACGATTTTCCGGTAGTGATCGTTTTCGGTCTCGCGTAAGAGATACAAATATGCAGCCAGGTTAGAGGCATCTGGACGAAGCATCAGATTATCATTAACATCCCCTTGCTGTTTGATTTTTGCGCTTGCACTGGTATCATGAAAATGGTAGACTCGCCAGCTTCTAATCGCGCCTATGACGTAGTCAGCGATGGTTATCGCCTGCCTTTTATGTGATTCTTCATGGAGTCTGGTTTCCTTTTGACCGCCGCTCAATCCAACCTCTAATGGTTTGGAGTAGCGTGCCTGATCGTGATACCAAATCAATTCATTGGAGAAGATGAGTGTATCTCCTGCTGCGGGAACAAGGGTGCATTGATAGCTATTCCTTCCGAAAGCTAAACGGATCTTGATTTCTGGGGTAATTTTTTGACCAAAATACAGATAGGAATTTGCTCCACCGGATTGGGCAATGGAGACTTGTAACTTGTTTTGTACGATCTGATTCAACAAGTTAAAAAAAGAGATAAAGTTCGTTTTCCCTGCCCCATTTGCCCCGATTAATATATTCAGAGGCTTCAAGGGAAAATCGATCAATTCCTTGATTGACTTGTAACCTTTAATACTGATTTGGTCTAAAGGACTGGGCATATACTTTTCTTCCTCATGTTTTGCGCTCATTATTCTCCGTCAAATCCTATGCCTTTGAATCCGGGTTGGGAATGCGGGTCTTTCTTTGGCTTAGCCGTTTTCTCGTTTCTCCGGACACATACCTGATAATCCTCTTCCATCAGGGCTGTCCCTCCCGAACCGCAGAAAGGATCCAGCACCAGGTCACCCGGCTGAGTGTAATGAAGGATGTACTGCTGAATGGCATCATGCGGCTTCTTCGACCAGTAGGTATGCATGTTGTAAATCGCCGTGGCTTTGGTGGTCGTGATAGGTTGGTCGAAAGGCGGCACATCGTAGTGATCCGTTGCGGGGTCGTAAGGCTTGGCATGCTCTTCGACGAACTTCTGCAGGTTGGGGTTGGCACCCGCAGAATAATAACCCTCCGGCATTGGGGGTACCTGGCGGTGGAAGAAGGTGGACTGATTGGAGGTTTTTTTTTATCTTTGGCATAGGAATACTAATATTTTTGATTATTGATATCTAAAGATATTGCCCTCCCAGTATGATCTGTTCCTCAACCCATGTCAGTACCTGTGCAGCGCGTTCCAATGCTCGTTGAGCTTCCTTTTTGGTCACCGGCTCCCATTCACCCGGGTAACGTGTCTGAACAGCATATTGGGTTAGTACGAAAGCTTCATCCACGATATTGGGAACGGAGACCCCATTTGCCTTGAGAAAATCCAGCAAGGTTTCAATGACATGGGTACGCGGAAAGTCGATGCCGTGTTTTGTAAGCAGCCCTTTCATTGCCTTTTCAGCGCACTGCTGGGCATGGAAACAAGCATCTTCGGGCAAGATACCGCGTGCCCGTAACGCAGCGCGGCCCAGATTTAAGTCAGAATGGGCGCGTTCCAGCCAGATATGGACCAATTCAGATGGCTTTAGGTCGCTCATAGATTATCTTTCCTTCTTCCAATGCCGGACGATAAATCAATCCAATCGTCTGACGGTGGCGTTCGATTTGTTCGGGTGTTGCCACCAGAATATCAACTGGTGCCAATAAACCGCGTAAGACACGTCGCAACCGGTTGCTCTCGACGCGCGGCGATTCGATACCCTCCAAAATCACCAACAAGTCCAGGTCGCTGTCCGTGTTGTAGTCTCCGCGGGCATACGAACCAAAGAGGATAATTTTCTGCGGGCGGCTGACGCTCAAAATGCGCCGGGTGATTTCCGGCAAGAGTTGTAAGTATGAGACAGATTCATGCATCAAGAAAACCTTCCTTTCACTCAATTTCTGCAACAGGAAACTCGTCTTCGCTGCCGGATTGAAGCACATCCAGGAGGAAGTCGCGGAATTCCTGGGTAATCTGGGCGACATCGCCCATTTCGATCGTGCGTTTGCTGGGCTGAAAATCATGCAAATTGAC
>JBAXBF010000324.1:0-3827 GCA_037142095.1 Chloroflexota bacterium | reverse complement strand
AAAGGGGACACTGCCAAAGAAATGGTAGGGTGGATCGAGTCGGCCAACAATGGGAATCTCTTGCTGACTTATTACACACGTTTGAAGTATAGTTGGCATGATATAGAAAATCCTACCATGTCGCCCATTCTTAATGATGTCTTCATATCTTCTTAACAATATCCAAATAACCTTTTGATATATTGAATACCATGACAAAAATTATCATGGTTATTGACGACGAAATTCAATTGCTATCCCTGCTCTCGGACGTATTGCAAAAAGAAGGCTACAAAGTACTGACCGCCCGCAACGGCGAAGAAGCGCTATACCAGACTAGGCACGAGAAGCCCGATCTAATCATCCTGGATGTGATGATGTCCACAATGGACGGCTATGAGTTCATGCGGAAACATCGCCGGGAGAATAATACCCCCATCATTATGTTAACCGCAAAAGTAGATGAGGCGGATAAAGTGCTTGGTTTGCAGCTTGGTGCAGATGATTATGTTACAAAACCCTTCAGCCCAAAAGAATTGGTAGCCCGAGTTCAAGCCTTGTTTCGGAGGACGGGTCCGGAGGCGATAAAAGATGATATTTTACGCATCGATGCTGTCTTCCTGGACAACCAAACCCATCGTGTGTCCGTAAATGACAAACCGGTGGAACTTACTCGTTCTGAATTTGACCTATTGGCGATCTTGATGACATATCCCGGGCGAGTCTTCTCGCGCGCAGATCTACTTGAAAAATTGCAGGGGGTGGTAGTCGAAGGCTCTGAGCGCACGGTGGATGTGCACATCAAAAACCTACGTTCCAAGATCGAGTCAGATCCATCTAATCCTCGTTATATTGAAACTGTTTATGGGATTGGCTACCGTTTCAGCTCAATATCGCTTTCATCAGAAGAATAGAAATGCATTCTCTCTCCTATAAATTCACCTTTGTGCTCGTATTGGTCAGTCTCGT
Source organism: Chloroflexota bacterium (assembly GCA_037142095.1). GTDB lineage: Bacteria > Chloroflexota > Anaerolineae > Anaerolineales > DRKV01 > JBAXBF01. Next base: position 2,879 of record JBAXBF010000324.1, on the reverse strand, counting down.
AGGTATTGCTTTTGTAGCGATCTATGCAAGTCAAGCAACACAAAAAGAGTTCGCCAGTTTTCTTTTCGGACAAGACCAGAAGGAATTGCTCACAAAATTGGGAGAAATTTACCGCAGCAATGGGAGCTGGAATAATATAGATCAAAGCATGCTGCGTACTCTTTCAGGAAATCAAAAATACGGGATACCTTTTGCTGTGGTAAACATAGACGGCATCGTTGTGATTACTAGCCCCAGATTTCCTCTTGATACGCAGGTTTCCCAAGCTGATATTTCATCGGGTATACCCATTTCAGTGGAGGGAAAAACCGTCGGGATCATCATCTCTTCAGCACCGCGCGTTCTCCCGCTTAAACCGATCATCGAAAATTTTTCAAAAGCAATCAATCATTCCTTGATTCTTGGGGGATTAATCGCAGTTGGGGTTTCGCTCCTTCTTGGAGTGATATTATCACTCTCATTAACCCGCAGATTGAGAGTACTCTCTAAAGCAGCGCATGCAATTGCCAAGGGGGAGTTAACCACCAAAGTAATAATTGAATCGAAAGATGAGATTGGCGAACTTGCCCTCGCTTTCAATCAGATGAGTGCTGATTTGGAACGTTCACGTGAACTGCGCCGCCAGATGACTGCTGACATTGCCCATGAATTACGAACACCGCTAAGCATTATCCTGGGGCGGGCTGAAACCTTGGCAGATGGAATGCTACCACCGACCCAGGAAGTGTTCAAAGTGATTCATCAGGAATCTCTCCGGGTCAACCGTCTGGTCGAAGACATGCGTTTACTCTCACTTTCCGATGCCGGGGAACTTCCACTTGAAAAACGCACCATCAATGTCTGCCAATTATTGGAAGAAATTACGTTCACGTATAGGGTAAGCGCACAACAAAAGGGGATTACATTGTTATCCGAGAATACAGATAACTTGCCTTCCATCCTGGCTGACCCCGATAGAATCAAACAAATATTCGCTAATATAATTGAGAATGCGTTGCGTTACACAACTTCCGGAGGTTGTATCCAATTATCAGCACGTGCTGAAGCTCAAGGGGTCGTAATCAGTGTCAAAGATAATGGGATTGGCATTCAGAAAGACGATATCCCTTATCTTTTTGACCGTTTTTACCGTAGTGACAAAACCCGTGACCGTGACAAAGGCGGTACAGGGCTGGGTTTGGCTATCGTCAATTCCCTTGTCAACGCGCACAATGGAAAAATTAGTGTTATAAGTCAACCAGGTGAAGGGACAACGTTTTTTGTTTGGTTGGCAAAATCATAAAAATATCTTTGGAGTCAATATGAAATATGTATCTTGTTTCACTCTGTTTCTTACAGCTTTGTTTTTGGTCGCCTGTTCCCATGCAAAGGCAAATGACCAACCATTGAAGGATGAGATGGACCTATCCCTGGCACTAAAAAAGGCAGCTCCATCGTCAAGTTTGACCATGGAGCCCGTTCAAAAGGAAACTTCTAATCCATCCAAGACTGGAGGGAACTACCTGGCTAGTTTGCCGGGTTTATCCCCCAGTGAAGTTGTCTCCCTAATTGAAGGGTATGGTTTTGACTGCACGCTGCCGGAATTGAATAATAAAAGAACCACACAGTATTGCGACCTGACCACAGATGAATATCAGTTTACAGTCTCCATTTGGGGTAAGACTGCTGAAAGCGTGGATCTTATCGAAGCTGTTGCGTTTTATTATGGAGAGCTTGAGGACTACTCTGATTTGACCGCTGTCATTTTTGGGAATATAGGCGGGCTATCCTATCAAAATAGCGTTACGCAAAAAGCCAAAACCTGGGTTCAAGAGACCATTCCTTCTGTACAAAATTCAGGGGATGAAGCCATCAACATATTTGGTGGTGTTCACTATTATATCTATGCAATGCCTTCAATTCAGGTTTTGGAGATTGGGAAATTACAAAAATAAGCATTTCCTTAACAGTGTTTTCCCAGGTTCTTCATAGGTTTTTCACAGTCTTTGGGTATCCTTTGGAGAGTAAGATGGATGCATCTTACTCAAACTATAAAAGAAAGAGGTTTATTATGAACAATACATTTAATAACAAAAAATACAAAATATTTTCCTATCTGGCAGTACTTATCTTCGCATTGGCTGCCACCATCCCTGTCTTCGCACAGACTGAAACAAACCCCAATCTTAGGCAAGGGCCCTTAAGTGATTATATTATCTCTGTTCTTGCTAAAAATTCAGGGCTAAGTATAGATGAATTGCAGACGCGCATGAGTAATGGGGAGACGATCGGACAAATCACTCAAAGTCTCTCTCAGGATAAAGCTTTTGTCGCTGACTTAGTTAAAACTGCAGTTACAAATGCGCTAAATGATGGGGCGATTACTCAAGATCAAGCTAAAAAAATTGAAAACCGCAAAATAAATCGAGTGGGTGGAGTCATGCTTGAAAAGTTGGGATTGAGTCGGGAAGAACTGCAGGCTAAGTTGGCCTCAGGCATGACCATGGGGGATATCTTGGCTGAAGCCGGTCTCCCTGCGCCGAGACCTGATAATCCCGCCATGCTTAGAAGGTTGGGGCTGACGCGGGAAGAACTGCAGGCAAAGCTGGCCTCAGGCATGACCATGGAGCAGATCCGTGCCGAAGCAGGAATACCTGACCCAAGACCGATCAATGATGATATGCTTGAAAAGCTAGGGTTAACGCGGGAAGAACTGCAAGCAAAACTAGACTCAGGTATGACCATGGAGCAAATCCGTACCGAAGCCGGCCTTCCAGATAAGAAACCTATTACCAACGATATGCTTGAAAAGCTAGGGCTTACTCAGGAAGAAATCCAGGCAAAGCTGGACTCAGGCATGACCATGGAGCAGATCCGTACCGAAGCCGGCCTTCCAGATA
>JBAXBF010000323.1:0-3849 GCA_037142095.1 Chloroflexota bacterium | reverse complement strand
GCCAAAGTTAATTTTTTCAGGTAGAATCAAAGAGTAACTCAAACTTAACTTTCACATCGGAAACATGTTTATCAGATACCAACCATTTATCAAAATAAGGAGAATGTAACCATGGCTAAAATCCTTGTAGTAACCGAAAAACCGTTCGCAGCCGACGCGGTGGCGAGTATCAAGAAAGTCATTCTTGATGCCGGCTTTGAATTTGCCCTCTTGGAGAAATATACCGATAAAGGGGATTTTCTCAAAGCGGTCGCAGATGCCGATGCGGTCATCATCCGCAGCGATATTGTGGATGGCGAGGTGATGGATGCTGGTAAGAAGCTCAAGATCGTCGTGCGGGCTGGTGCAGGGATTGATAATGTTGATTTGGGGGCGGCTACCGCTAGAAATATCGTCGTCATGAACACACCGGGGCAAAATTCGAACGCAGTCGCAGAACTTGCCCTGGGGATGATGATCTACCAGATACGTGCTTTCTTCAGCGGAAAGTCAGGCAGCGAATTGAAAGGCAAGAAGCTGGGTATTTTAGGATATGGATATATCGGCAAGCGCCTGGCTGAAATCGCCAAGGGACTTGGAATGCTGGTCTATGCTTATGACCCCTTCGTCTCCAAAGAAACGGTTGAGAAAGACGGCGTAACCTATATGGAGACACAGCAAGAAATCTACCGCACCTGTTCTACGGTCTCGCTGCATTTTCCATCCAACGATAAAACCAAAGGCTCGGTCACCTATGAACTACTGGCAAGCATGCCAAAACCGGCTGTGGTCGTGAATACTGCCCGCAAAGAGCTTATCGATGAAGCCGCCCTGCTAAAGATGTTCGCGGAACGCAGCGACTTTGTCTACTTATCTGATGTAGAGCCAGGCTGCAAAGAAGAAATTGCCGCCAAATTCCCGGGCAAATATTTCTTCACCCCCAAGAAGATGGGCGCTCAGACAGCCGAAGCAAATAATAATGCCGGAATAGCGGCAGCCAGTCAAATTGTCGATTTTCTAAAGACAGGCAATAAGGCATACCAGGTAAACAAGTAGCCATGCAGGAACAACTCACACGGTTGAAAGAAATCTTTGCAGAAGTATCCGACCTGAAACGGGCAGCCAGTCTGCTCAATTGGGATCAGCAAGTGAATATGCCACCCGGTGGGGCACAAGCGCGCGGCGACCAGTTGGCTACCCTAAGCCGCCTGGCGCATGATCGGTTTACGGCAGCGGAGACGGGCAGCCTCTTAGAAAAGCTGAACGCCCGTGCGGGAGAGCTGGATCCTGAATCGGATGACGCCCACATGCTAAAAATGACAACCCGCCATTACGCGAAACAAACCAGAGTGCCTTCGACCTGGGTGGCAGAATTTGCGCGGGTTAGCGCACTTTCGCAGCAGGCATGGTCGGAAGCTAAAGTGGAAAATAATTTCCTGAAATTTCGCCCGCACCTCGAAAAAGTTGTGCGCCTTATCCGCCAATATGCCGATTTCTTCGCACCGTATGAACATATCTACGATCCATTGCTGGATAGTTTCGAACCGGAAGTAAAAACGCGCGAGGTGCAAGCTATCTTTGAGGTAGTACGCCCGCGCCAGGTAGCCTTGATCCAGGCGATCCGCCAGAAAACACAGGTGGAGAATGCTTTTCTCCACCAACCTTTTGATGAGCAAAAGCAATGGGATTTTGCCGTAGAAGCATTGACGCGGGTTGGCTATAACTGGGTCAATGGGCGCATGGATAAATCGATGCACCCCTTCACAACCGGCATTGGGCATGGTGATGTGCGCATTACGACGCGTATCTTGGGGGAATTCTTCAACGCAAGTTTCTTTGCCGCAATGCATGAAGGCGGTCACGCGATGTACGACCAGGGCATTCCACAGTCGCTTTATCATACGCTTTTAGATGAAGGCGCCTCTATGGCAATCCATGAGTCACAATCACGTATGTGGGAAAACCTGGTCGGGCGGTCTTTACCCTTCTGGAAATTCTTCTACCCACAATTGCAGGTCTATTTCTTCGAGCAACTGGCGGATATAAGCCTGGAAGATTTTTACAAAGGCGTTAACCGTGTGGAAGCTAGTGCTATTCGCGTGGAGGCAGATGAGGCAACCTATAACCTGCATATCATTTTACGCCTCGAACTGGAAATCGGTCTTGTGGAAGGTTCGATACAGGTTCAAGACTTGCCTGAAATATGGAACGAGAGCATGAAGGCGACGCTGGGCATCATACCTGAAAATGATGCGAAGGGGGTCTTGCAAGACATTCATTGGTCGAGTGGTCTCTTCGGCTATTTCCCGACCTATGCACTCGGAAATATCATTGCGGCACAACTTTGGGAACATATTCAGAAAGATATTCCTACTCTCGATGACCAGATGGCAAAAGGTGATTTTTCGGCACTTTTGAAGTGGCTGCGCAAAAAGCTGCACCAACATGGGGCAAAGTACGAGCCGCAGGAGTTGCTGGAGCGGGTTACCGGCTCCAAAATCGATCCTCAACCGTATATCCGCTATTTGGAAAAGAAATTCGGCGATATATACCATTTATCAATATAAATGGAATGAAGTAGGCACAATATGGCAATTTTTTCTCGCCGGAGGATGGTTATCACGGGGCTGATGTTGGTTTTTTTATCCATCAGCCCCGTACAATCCTTTGTTTACGGAAGCAATCTACCCTCCTCTCACGCTCGCGGTTACTTTGTGTCCGTAACAACCACATCCCAACCGGAAATCTCTTCTGGAAAATCCCCTACCCCTCTCCCTACACCGCTTGATCAAGATAAAAAACAGAAGTCCGAAAAACAAAACAGCATTCTCATCAAACATCCTGCACCGTTCTCAAGTGTCATTGATCCGATTGAGATTGAGGCTGACTTGATCGTAGCAGAAGGAAGCCGGATCAGATTGGAGTTGATCGGAGAGGATGGTGAGGTCATCGCACGCAAGCTGTACGCCTACCAAACATGCCTACCGAAAGTACCAAAGCCTTTAATGCTCTTAACAGACTCGCCCTGCGCCAGCAGGATCGTCCCTATTTCGACTCAGTTGGATTTTGCGATTTCCCCCCGCATGATGCCTGCCCGATTGCAAATTGGAATCTCTGATGAGCAGGGACGGACGCGCACCTTGAACACGGTCGATATTACGCTTCTCGCCTATGGAACTCCGTATACACCGCTCTCTTCTCAAACCGTGTCCGATCGAATTGTGATCGAGGAACCAGCCCCTCACCAAAATATAACCAAAAGCCTGAGTTTATCCGGCAGAGCCCGTGTTACCCAGGGATTGCCTTTGCGAGTGGAATTAACCTCATTACAAGGAGGTATCCTTGCCAGCCGGATGGTAAAGGTGCTTGCCCCAAAGGATGACAAAAGCGCACAGGAAGGCAACTTCGCAATCGAGATGCCTTTCACGATCAAAACTCCGACCCTCGCCCTGCTGGCGATATACGAACCAAGCGAGAGCATGTCTTTGCCCAGGTATATCACCAGCCGCGAAGTCAATCTCTTGCCTTGAAAAGAGGAAGTGGATGCGGGTGTAGATAGCGTTAATATAGATAAAGATTATGGAAAGCCAAGAAAAAAAACAAGAACCACGGATTGAAAAAAGTGTTACGAAAGTAAAGCTAGGACAAGAACAAAGCGATTTTGCTTATTGGCAAACCCAAACCTATCAGGCGCGTCTGGATGCCCTGGAACAAATTCGCCTGGAATATCACCATTGGAGGTACGGTGCTGAACCAAGACTTCAAAGAGTTTATACAATCGTTAAATTAAAGTGATTTTCTAATTCCAGATCAAATTATCCAGTTAGGATATGCCCCTAACCGGATTGACCTGATTACAAGCCTGCCCGG
>JBAXBF010000322.1:0-3858 GCA_037142095.1 Chloroflexota bacterium | reverse complement strand
GCAGAAATTGGCGCACGTTGGCAGCCAGGTGTTTCTGCTCTTAAGGCGATTCAGGATGGGCGGCGATGACTTATGTGGTGGTCGATGCCAGCATCTGGGTGGCAAGGCTGGTGCCTCAGGATGAATTTCATGATTTATGTAAGGCGTGGCTGGAAGAACAACGTTTAAACGCTGTGTTATTGGTTGCGCCATCCTTGTTACTGGTGGAGTTAGCAGGTGCGGTATCACGTCGCACAGGCAGCTCAGAACTGGCAGAGCATGCACTCCAAAGCCTGAAACACCTGCCGGGATTGCGTCTGATTGAGATGAATCAGACCGTTGTAGACGATGCTGCCAATTTGGCTGCCATTTTGGGAATGCGTGGTGCGGATGCTTTGTACATCGCTGTTGCTCATCACTTAAACATTCCCCTGGCGACACTGGATATGGATCAGCGGGAAAGGGCCTCGAAGGTCATTCAGATCGAGATGCTGTCTTAATTTGATTCTTCCAGCTCAGCCTTGAAAGCGCGCACCAATGCAACATTGCTGGGATCGCATTCGTACAGCAGCGCCAGGTAATATGCGCAGTAATCGCCGAAATGCACCGCTGTCCATTGCTGGGCTAAGCTTGTATTCCCCTGGGCGTCATAGAAATCGGTGTTGGCGCCTTCCAGCATGTAAATATGCTTGGTCAGGTTGGTGCGTTTTAGATTGCGTGGCTGGTACAGGCTCGAGCGCAGGAACAAGGTAAAGCTGTGGTACACATCTCCTTCTGGATTGCACAATCCAGCCAGGGCGTTGTGATCCGCTTCGGGCAGGAGTTCAAACTCGGCGCAAGCCTGGGCAAGTTCATTGATCTGCTGCTTCCATCGCCGCGCCGCCGGAGCCAGGAATTCCGCCCCGAACAGCATTACCCGCCGCCCCATAAATTGCCCTGCTAGGCGTTTTGCCGGATTCTTGCAGACTGCCGACTCGGCTCGCAGGGAAAGCTGTTGGGCGCGCATTGTCTGCACTGCTTCGACAATCTCGGAAGCGGGGACAGGGATCAACTTCAGGCGTGCCAGGGTAGCCAAAGCGAAACCGAAGCCAAAGCCGATGGCAGCGTGCAGAGGAGAAGTATGCGTGTATGTACAGACTGTGCCACCATTCTTTTGAACCTCTTCAGCCAATTTCCCGCCACTGGTGATTGCCAGGATGCGGCAGCCGTGCGTAATGCCATTCGCATAGCTAGAAAGAGTCTCTTCCGTGTTGCCCGAATAAGAGATCAGGATTAACAATGTTGCCTCGCCCTTTGCCCAGGCAGGCAGAGCGTAATCGCGCCAGACAGTGACCGAAACTTGGCAGGTTGGCTCGATGTAGGCTGCCAGCAGTTCTGCGGCGGTGCCGGATGCGCCCATGCCGGCGATCAGCACTTGCCGGATACCCTGCCACTCTGGTAACGGCTGGCTTTGCGCGCTTTGCCAGGCGCGTTCCAGTTGATCCGGCAGCGTGTCGATATCTGCCAGCAGGTTTTTCGTATCGATTTGAGCGAAAGAAGAGGGTTCGTCCAGATTCATGGCGTCTCCTTTATTTGGCTATTAAGTTCACCAGGCGGTACACTTCACGTTTTTGCCAGCCGGATTCAGTGGCTAAGCGTACTGCCACCTGGGATGGGCTTTCTCCACTTTGTAGAGCTTTGTCGATTTCAGCATGCATGATCTCCTCATTCCAGACTGTGGATTGGAGCACAGCGCCGCCGATCACCAGGGTGAATTCCCCGCGTGGCTCATGCGCATTGAAGTGCGCCAGGACGCTCTGCAGGCTGCCGCGCACAATCTCCTCATGCAGTTTGGTCAATTCACGTGCCACGGCTGCTGGGCGGTCTCCCAGCACGGCTACCAGGTCTGTGAGAGCATCCAGAAGACGGTGGGGTGTCTCTAAAAAAATGAGTGTATAGGGTAGATTGGCAACCGTATCCAGCATCCTGCGCCGTTCTGAGGATTTGCGCGGTAAATATCCCAGGTAAAGAAAAGCATCGCTTGGCAAACCGGAAGCGACTAGGGCTGCCACAGGGGCGCATGCGCCAGGAATGGGTGTGATCGTATGTCCGTGAGAGATTGCCGCTTGCACCAGTTCATACCCCGGGTCGTTCAAAGCCGGTGTGCCGGCGTCGGAAACCAGTGCTACATCCCCGCTCTCCAAAGCTCCCAATACGGCGTCCAGCTTGGTATAGCGGTTATGCTCGTAATAACTGGTCAAGGGGGTGTGAATATCAAAGTGGGTGAGAAGCTTGCGGGTATGGCGGGTATCCTCGGCTGCGATCAGGCGTACCTCGCGCAGGATGCGCAGGGCGCGGGCTGAGATGTCTTCCAGATTGCCGATTGGTGTGGCGACCAGATACAGGGTTCCCATCGTACTATTCTGGCTTGTGGTTGCGGCATAGCTCGACCAGCAGCCTGGCGATTTGCCGGGCAGATTGGGGGCGCGCCAGTTTTTGACAGGCTTCCACTGCATGCTTGTGCTGAGCGGGATTCTCGATCCAGTTGCGAATGGCATCCACGATAAGATCCGGCCTGGGTGCCCAAATTCCGGCGTTGTTCGTTGTAACATAGGTTACGTTGCCGTCTTCCTGTCCGGGCAGGCGGCTGTAAAGCACCATCGGTAAACCCGCGTTCAGGGCTTCGCAGATGGTGCCTGGACCTGCCTTGGTGACCAGGATATCGGCGGCCTGCATGAAGGTTGGCATCTGGCGTACAAAGCCGTATATGATCGTCGGAATTTCCCAATGATGAGCATCCAGACGCTCCCTGAGTTTCTGGTTGCGTCCGCAAACTACCACCAGGTTCACTGGCAGGTTTGCCGTCTCGATGGCGTGGGCAGTTTGCTCCAGGGGTCCCATCCCATCGCCTCCGCCCACCAGCAGGACGACTGGATTATTATCCTGCCAGCTTAGTTGTTGGCGCAGAGCATGCCGGTCTCCGGGCGGCTGACAGCAACGGTCTGCCACCGGCAACCCCACCACTTTAACCTTTTCGGGAGAAACGTGGCATCCGATGGCGATTTGGCGGGCTTCTTCGGTCGGGACGATCACCAGATCGGTCGAACGGCTGTACCAGGCTGCATGCGTGCTGACCAGGTCTGTCACAACCGTGGCAAAGGGAATCTTGCACTTTATGCCCCGCATAGCGCGCAGGATAGGCGCATTGGCGAGAGGATGTACCGAGACGATCAGGTCGCTGGGATTACCAGAGATCATGGCACGCATTGACCGGCGCATGTAGGGCCAAATACTGGCGTTGAGGAAATTGATGCGCCGCCTACCATCCGTCAGACGGTATCCAAGTTCCCAGATTTCCGGGACGCGTACGATTGCTGGGTACCAGGCAGGGGCGTGATTGATAGGACGCGGTGCGTACTGCTTGAACATATCCACCATTTCGGCGGAAACCAGATCACCAAATTCTAAATTCAGGGCTTCAATGATGGCTTCGGATGCGCTGCGGTGACCTCCGCCAGTATCTGAAAAAATTAGAAGGATTTTGTAATGTTCCATGGGATCAGCCTTTTGTTTCGGGTGCAGGGTTTTTAGGGGTTTTCATCTGGTGAGATAACTGGCGGCGCGGGATAAGAACGCGTCGCTGGCAGGTCTGACATTCAATTCCAATATCCGCTCCCAATCTTACCACTTTCCATATATGCCCGCCGCAAGGGTGCGGTTTTCGTAGTTCGATCTTCTCTCCGATCTCGAATTCTATAGAGTCATTCATGAGGGTCGCACTTATTCCCATTCTATGGTTGCCGGAGGCTTACTGGTGATGTCGTAAACGACGCGATTGACGCCCTCTACTTCGTTCACGATGCGGTTGGCAACCTGCCCAAGTAAGTCGTAAGGCAGGCG
>JBAXBF010000321.1:0-3917 GCA_037142095.1 Chloroflexota bacterium | reverse complement strand
TACCGCGATAATCCTCAAAAATTGTTGGGGGCTCGATTAATACAACGCCTTCCAGGCTGGTTTTCGTTATTTTCATAACATCTCCTTATCCTTTATAACAGAAAGAGTTTAATCTGCCACTTTAAATATTGTGTTCTCTATTGAATACTTATAATAACCATCTCGAATCATCTTATATAGCTTGTTCGATGGTGTATGCTTAATTAAAAACATGCCTGCTCTATATAAAGGATATGGCGATCTAGCTAAAATAGGACCCAATAGAAATACGTTTAAGCGAATGTCTTTCTCTTTCTCCGAAAAACAATTTAGCACAGACTTCTCGGATGTACCAGACAGGTCCCCTTCATAATCTGGATCAATATAATGATGATCCACACAATAATCATGGAGGGCAGTGCCACTCATCGGCACGGTAACCGAATAAGAGGCATAAGTAACTTTCCCCTGGCGGGATACTTCTATCGTATCCAAATCATCTTGCAAGGTCGATTCCGGTGCTGCAAGCATAAAATTAACCCAGGTATTGATCCCATATTTATGAACCAGGTTTAGTTTTTCGGTGATATTCTCGCTGTGCATCTTACGTAACAAGATTTTCTCGCGCACATGGCGGGAGGTACTATCCACAGAAAGGTGAACCGAGTAACACCCTGCTCTTTTCAATAACTTTAATACTTCATCTGAAATGGCATCTATCCTTAAATAGCAGTTGAATGGAATACCAATTCGAGTCGCGTATTGTTCTACAAACTCTTCCAACCACTTATCCGCCCTCATAACAAAAATATCATCGCCAAATTTAACAAATTCCATGCGATATTTATTTTTAACCAATTCTATTTCTTGTATGAGACGCTCAACGCTAAACCGGCGAACATAAGAACCCTTCCCCTTATAGAGCTGACGATAATAATTATTGGCACAATAAGCACAACTATAAGGACAACCGCGGGTCGCATAGAATGTCTTTTTTGGCACCTGACTTAAAAGAGAATTGGAAAGCACCAGGTCACGGTCAGGAAAAGGAATTTCATCCAGGTTAGTAATCAAGCTGCGTACCGAATTTCGACCGTTTGGAGTGATCAAGTTTTCAACCGTGCCATAGGACTTTCCTTCCTCCAGGCAGCTCAAAAAATCCCGGAATGCCCATTCTCCTTCACCAATCGCGTATGCATCCATACCGCTCTCTTCAAATGTTTCAGGAGAGAAGGTAGCTTGCGGACCACCCAGAATAGAAACAAAGTTATGAATCTTTCTGGCTCGCTGGTTCAATTCAACGGCACGTTGAAAACCCATAATATTGATCGAATAAGCGACTACATCCGGTCTGATCTCAGCAACCTTTGTAAGAAGGTCATCTGGAGAAAACTTCTCTTTTTCTAGCGTACAAAAATAGGTCGAATGCCCTTGCTGTTTTGCGACAGCGGATAAATAGGATAAGGCGATGTGATCCGCGTAGCTTAAATCATGTGCTGCAAATAAAATTTTCATACCTTATTACCTCCTTTGGAGGATCAGGTTCATTTTTCATCAACAAAATAATTCTTTTTCTTCAAATATTCATCTTGATTATTGATAAACCAATTCCAGGTAGCTTTCAACCCTTCCAGCAGCGTCGTCTGTGGCTCATAGCCCAACCATTCTCTTGCCAGTGTAATATCCATAACACGTTTAGGATACCCAGTAGGCTTGGTAACATCAAACTCAAAATTAAATGGGAGGAAATCATGTAAGGTTTCAATTAATTCACGGATCGTATATCCTTTACCACATCCCAGATTGACATACTGCCCATGTGTGCCGTGATAGAGAGCCAGGATGGTTCCTTCAGCTACATCCCGGCTATAAACAATATCCCGAATCGCAGAACCATCTCCCCAGACAATTAAGGGATCTTCCTTATGATAAATCCGGTACATCAGAGAAGGTACAACCATGGCATTATTGGGATCAAAATTATCTCCAGGACCATAAACGTTCGATGGTCTTACGATAGCAAAATTTTCCATTCCATACTGAACTTTATAAGCGCGTATTTGCAATTCCGCCATTCGTTTTGCCCACCCCGCAAAATCCATGGGAGGTTGGGCATAATCATCATCGAGTTTTTCTTTAAACACCTCAGAATTTGGATACGCACCAATTGAACTGGTATAAACCATCTTCTGAACATTGTTTAAGCGGCAAGCTTCCAGAACATTGACATTGAACATGGTAGTCGGAACAAAATGACTGGCAAGCTTTGTCGTCGATACACCTGCTGATCCTTTAATACCTGCCATATGAAAGACAAAATCCATATCTCGGGTTACATTTTTACATAAGTCAAAGTTGGTCAAATCACCGATGACGTGTTCTGCCTTTTCATGGACATTGACACGATCCAGAGATACAATTTTTACGAAGGCTCCCGCGTTACAAAGGATTTCCACAACCTGCCTTCCAATCAGTCCTGTTCCACCTGTCACCAGGATATTTTTCTTATCGAAACTACGAAGAATTTTCTCAGCTACCATATTCTATCTCCTGTCCTAGCTCAACCGTTAGCGTGGTCTCCACACCAACAGAGAATAACCATCGTGATAAAGGCTACCAAAATAACAGCGATTTTCCTTGATAATTTCTATCCTTCCTTGCTGAGCCGCGTCCATTAAGTAAGGAATTAAACCTTCCAGGTATTTGCGTGTCTTATGGAATCGGATTGCAAGATAATCGACCAGATTCATTTCATCATACCATTCCAACAACGGTTCAACATGGATCACCAGCTTTGGACGTTGCTGCATAATAAACTCAATGAAATTAACATGGTTCGTCCCGGTCTGTTCTAAACCACCAATCGTCATCACCGCACTGTTTTCTAAAATTTTTACCTCTTTATCTGGATTGAAAAAATCAAAAGGCATGCCCTTCACCTTCCAACCATAAACCGACCCCAATAAGTTAGCAATCTTTACAGAGGGCTCCGCCCAATCCAATCCGAAAATATTTTTTTGAGGATATAGATGTGCCAGAGTCACCAAATTATGGCAGGGACCGCAGGCGAATTCATAGATATTTTCCACATCCTTAAGATACGTTTGAAACAGCCACAATTGGAAGACTTCATACCAGCGAATTTCAAAAAGTGGGTCTTTTGAATAAATAAAATCTTGATACAGGCGCAAAGGCTTGCCAGCGTGAATATACCTCGGTATCAGTTGAGAGACATCATGGTTATGGGCGACAAAGTTATTAAAGTTTTCTCCCCAACCTGCTTCCCAACGCGGTTTTCCCTCTTTACCTGCCTTTGTCAATGTGCCTGAGTCTACTCTTTTCAAAACGTCTAGAATGATCTGGTCGCGTTCTTCCTCATGTACCATTCGATACCGAAAATCACCATGTGCAATCAATTGGTTACATTCATCAGATAGGTCTTCGATAGGGACTCCGAATAAATCGGCAAATTCTTGTGTATTCAAGTTTTGGTCATATTCATTCATATCAGTCGATATCTTGTGGTGATCTGACAACATCTCTTTTTCCTTATTCAACCACGAAGTATGCAGTACGCGAGACATAACGCCAGCGACGTAACTTGATATTGTTCAAACCAAAAACTTCTGCCAGGGCAATCGTTTCGCCCGGGCTATCCCGGTCATTCAATTCATCAAAGCCAAGCACACTCCCTTTAACCAGATGTTTTTGGATTGATTGCAAACAATTTTTAGTCGGCTCGTAAATGTCGAAATCGAAATATGCCAGGGCAATAATCGTTTCTGGAAATTCACTTAAATACTTCTCTATCTCTTCAGAGGCATCTCCAGGGCGAATATCAAATTTTTTGATGTGAGAGAGCGGATTATCCTGCTCTTGATACTCCATGACAGAAGTAAGATAATCCACATATCCTTGCGAGGTAGCCAGCTCACCGG
>JBAXBF010000320.1:0-3934 GCA_037142095.1 Chloroflexota bacterium | reverse complement strand
ATATACTCCTACTTCTAATATCTATTATCTTTTAATCAATGACTCCACAAGAATACCTTCAAGCCTCAGCACGCACCATGGATGGTTCAACTTATCGCTTTTCTACTACCAATGGCATGACGCCGGATATCGAACATGCGATTATCGGAATTGTCGATGAGGCTGGTGAACTAGCCAAAGTGATCAAACATGTCAAAATCTACAATCAGGAACTCGATACTACTAACTTGGTAGAAGAAGCTGGTGATATCATGTGGTATCTGGCACTACTCTGTCGTACTCTGGGTGTTTCCTTCGAAGAAGTCTGGGACAAAAATATTCGTAAATTGCAAGCCAGATATCCAGAAAAGTACACAGAACAAAAGGCCAAAGAGGCCAACCGTAATCGCCAAAAAGAGCGTGAACAGCTAGAAAAATAACTAATAACTTTTAACTTCTATCTTTTCTTCTACTTTATACTTTATACTTGATACTTAATACATTATACTTATTACAATGAACCAACTATCCCGCGAAGCAGTAACCAATGCTTTTTCCAAAAAACAACAAAAAGATTTAAAAATTCCTGATCTTGACGCAATCGACTGGAAGAATATTGATTATCTTGGCTGGATTCATCGTTCCGGGCATTTAGGATATATAGTTTATGAATTTGATGGCAAATTAATCGGTATCCGTTTAAATGTCGAAAAAACGCTCAATGATAATAAGTACAAAATCTGTTCCTTATGTTTAACGCAACATCTGGGAAATGGTACTTCTCTTTTTACGAGTCCCAATCCTGTCAGGAAAAATGAGGTAACTGGTGATTATCTCTGTGCTAATTTGAATTGTGGTTTGTATTTGCGTGGTATTGAAAAATCAGAAGCAATTCAATTACGGGAGGATATTACCAGGGAGCAAAAGATTGAGCGTTATCTCAAAAATTTACGGAGGTTTATTATAAGAAGTATTACTTAACGTGAGGAACGCCTTTTCTCTTTATTGAATGCTTTCTAAAAATTTTTACACTCAAATAACTAAATATAAGCGGGAAGATGATTGGCAGTAGGCATAACATGAAAACAAGATTTTTCAAAAGCGCTGGGAAATTATCTCCGAAATGTGGCTGAATACAAATGGCATAATTAAGAGGACAAAGTACTGTATCGTTATTGATTCCTGCTGGATTAAATTTTGTTGGAATGATTGGTAAAAGATTGAATATTCCAAAAAATATGATGAATATTATGATATTGAGAAATAAAGATTTTTTGAAAATTTTTCGTTTCATAGAATAGATTTCAATTTAAAATTTCTGAAGAACGACTTTAGACTTCCAGCTTCTTTTGACTACCCAAGCTCCTAAGAGCATCACTATCATCCATACATAAATGACCCCATCTCCCGTCCTTGTCAAATTGTATGTAAAAACATTTACTTCTGACTCATTCCCAAGTGCATCACGAAACATTACATAGACTTTCTTTTCTCCAGTCCCTGCACTAAACGTCCAAGCTTTGGTAGAGCTATATGGCTCATAACTGCATCCTGTGAAAGATGGATTATCGCAGATTATCATTTCCGTCACATCGGAGAAATCATCACTTACTGAAAACTGTAACACTACATTTTGTGAAGTAGTATCACTAGACACCAGTACAACACTTCCGGTAGGTCCAGTAGTGTCCTCTGTATATCCTAAGGTGATGGATTGTATCGACGGTAGATTTGGTCCATCTGGCTCAAATATTGCCTTCATAGATAATTTACCATTTGTGGTATTTAATGTGTCCATTGCTGAACCAGTTAACTCTGCTCTGGTATTCCTATCTGTAGTAGTATTCAATGCCGTCCCCCATGAATCACCATCATAATACATCCATGTATCATTTGTTTCGCAGACTGATCCATCATCTAAACATATCTGATAAAGTACCGGAGTACCATCATCATACTCTTCAGTATTAAAACTATCCCATGTTACCACCTTATCATTTGAGTATGCTGTAGTTGTGAAAATATTCTTTTCTCCCTGTTCAGTAATAATAAAATTATCTACATCAACTGTTTTACCAGTTTTAACTTCTAGACCATATTCACGGGATTCATCAGCACCTACAACAGTCCCAGACAGCTTCCACCAGCCAGCGCCAAGCGTTGCGGTCATGTCAGTATATGCTGTGGTTATTGCCACACCGTTGGCATAAAGTTCTGCCACACCGGAATTGACCATGTCACCGACGCTACCTGCAGTTCTGTTATAAACATATGTCCATATGTCATAGGTTTCTGTGCTACCAATATTCATAGATTGATATATTTTCCCAGGCGTTACATTTCCAACAGCAACCCGGTTACTATAACTAGAAGAAACACCTGTGCCGGAATTATTTGATTGAAAGATTGCAACGAAATCGCTGGCGCAACGAAAACCAAGACCACTAGCTGTATCAAACGGAGCACGAGCTAAGTATAAATAGTATACTCCTGCATTAACGCCATCACTCCATCGGCCGCCATAAACAAAACTATGAATCATGCCACTTGGACTGGCAGCATTGGAATCCGAGTTAAATCTTCCAATCCCATAATCAGAATTGAATGTGTGATTTGCTGGTCCTAAATCATCCCATGAATAGGCACCGAAGGTTGTTAAAACATCTCCAGCCCACCCTGTGGCGCCTGTAGCAAACTCCAGATATTCTGATGCGGGTGTTATACCAAAAGGCATTTCGGCAGACGAACAGTTTGTTCCTGCACATGTTAGGTTTGTACTTGACCACTCAAGCACATTTCCTGCTATATCCCAAATTATTGCACCATTTGACAGTACATGAGTTCGACGTTGAAGCCCAGCAGTACCTGATGAGGTAGTTGCTGTATTTGTAGGACATAATCCAATGGGATTCTCTGCCGGAGGATTTGCTAAATCAGTAAACGCACAACTATAATTTCCGGTGTCGATTGATGAAGCTTCTAACGCTGCAGCTGGAGCAAAATCATTATGCCCTGCGAACAAATAACCTTGACCTACATTTCCTAAACTCCAGTTTGCATCTTGTACTTCAATATTTCGAGCAATTGTCATCCGCTCATCGTTTGATAATAAATGAGAATTTGTTGTTCCTAGGGTTACAGATTGACAGCGCGTCAATGCTTCACTTTGATTAAGAGTTGTAATTGCATAACCTGAAGAAAGGGATGTTACTATCTTGCTATTTGCAGATGTGCAAGCACTCCCCCCAACTAAACTATCTTTATAGTCACCAAAACCAAGTGTTGGAGTCTTTAACCCAACCGTTGGCGTAGATGCGAGTGCGCACTTTGCTTCATACTTCATCACCAAAAAATTATTTGTCCCGTAAAGTGCCGGATCCCCCGGTACTTCTACCCAGCCTGTGGGTGCTACTGCAGAAGTACTCCAACCTGTTGTACCGCCTTCAAAATCGCCATTTGAGATTTTGTTAATTGGATGAGCTCCGGCTGTATCCTCCACAGTGATCATGGTTGGATCATAGGTGAAATCTGAAGCAGAACTTGAATCAAAAGTCCATGTGTGAGAGGCACTACCAGATGCAAAGCTGTTTATCGGAAATATTGAACCTGAGGAGATAGAGAAAATAATTATTGTTAATATTTGGAAAATTTTACTGAAATATTTCTTATTCATAAACCTATTATGATTGTTTTCCAAAGGGGCGTCAATGTATTTTTGGGGTAAGCTTTCAGATTTATTTGAAATATTATTAGAAAAGCAACTTTTTAACATAATCAGAAAACATCAAGCGTATGGCTAGATTTAAACGCATTCACTGTACGGACAGGTTTCAAACCTGTCCGTACGGTTGATTTGGCAAATATGATATCTGAAAATAGTGAAAAGTTATTCTCAGTATCAAGTCTTTTCCAATCCTAATATGATACTGAACGTCAATTTTCAGTGAGCAATTTT
>JBAXBF010000319.1:0-3949 GCA_037142095.1 Chloroflexota bacterium | reverse complement strand
AAGATTTCGCCGGGATGGCTCATGAGATGGTATAAAAGGTCGAATTGCACCGGCGTTAAGAGCACTCGATCGCGGGCGGGGGTGATTAATTCAAAAGTCTGCGTATCCAATAGAAAACCGTTGATTTCGATCCGCCTCTCGCGTTTGACTTCACGGTATTTCTTCATAGGTAAGGTGTTCAGATGGCGCAGGTCAATGGGTTCGTTCGCACTGACAGCCGCGGACACCCCGGGTTGCTCCTCCATACGCGGCTTGGAGCGGCGCAGGATAGCGCGCACACGCAGCATCAGTTCGTCAATATTGAACGGTTTGCTCATATAATCATCGGCTCCGACTCGAAAACCGGTGATCTTGTCCTCTTCTTTGCTCTTCGCCGTCAAGAAAAGGATGGGAACCTCCGATAAAATAGGGTCGGAGCGCATTTCGGCACACACCGCGTATCCGTCCATACCAGGCATGATGACATCCAGGATAACAAGATCGGGCGCGGCGCGGCGTGCCAGTTTAATCCCTTTCACGCCGCTGTTGGCGATCGTGATATGGAATTCATGACCGCGCAGGCTGCGTTCGATCGTGCGTGCAACGATTTCATCATCTTCAATTATCAACAAATTCTTCGTATCCATCTTTAACCTCTTAAGGGCAAGTATACCCGGAAAGTAGTTCCTTCGGACGGGCTGCTTTGAGCGTTAATCTGTCCCTGATGCTGCCGGACGATCTCACGGCAAATACTTAATTCAATCCCAGTGCCCCGTCCGGCGACGGGACCCGTGAAATTTGGTTCGAATACCTTTCCTAACTGCTCCGCCGGGATCACTTTACCGTCATCATGAATTTCCACTACGATCATCGCCGGATTAGCGGTCAGATTTTCACTGGCAGGAGTCGCAGATTGTCTGAAGGTGCGGATCTGGATGGCGGTTGGTTTGTTGGTTGCTGACCGCAATGTTCCATTAGCAGGTTTATTAGCGATGGCATCGCGTGCCAGAAGAAGCAAATGCACCCATAAGTCCACTAATTGGCGGGCAGAACCATTTATTTTTGGCGAAGTTAGCGTCAGGTTCGTATTGATCTTGATCCCGCTTGAATTAAGGGAAGCACCCACCAGGGTGAGGGCATCCTCGATGGTCTGGTATAGACTGACCGTCTCTTGCATGTCTCCAACCGGGCGGGAAAATTCTAATAGTAATTGTACCACTTTCTGCGTTCTCCATCCAGCCTGTTCGATAGCACGCGCCGATTCGCGGGCAGGATGTGCAGAAGGTAATTGATGGAGTAAAATTTGTGCGTCGGCGATGATGGTGGTCAAAGGGTTATTGATTTGGTGGGCGATGCCGGATGCCAGTTCTCCGATCGATGCCAGCCGTTGGCTCTGTACTAACTGTGCCTGGGCATCTTGAACCTGGATTTCCATATTCTTGCGCTCAGTAATATCGCGCGAGACATCCATATAGCCTGTGATGCGGCTGGGATCGTTTTTATCCCGCAGAGGGGTGATCCTTGAACTTACCCAGATGGATTCCTGCTTGCGGTTGATGCACAAGCGTTCAATCTCGCGTTCAAGCAAAATATCAATTTTTCCTTTGGAGAGGGGCGGCGTGAAGGTGATGAAATAGCGAGATTCGACTTGTTGACCTTTCTGCTCGGCTTCACTCCAACCGAAGATGCTTTGAGCAGCCTGATTCCAAAAAATGATTTTACCCTGCGCATCCCACACAACCACTGCATCCTGGACATTATTAAGCAGGAAAGCTTGATAGCGCGTCTTTTCCTGGGCGCGTTCAACCGCTTGTTTGAGATGGTGCAATTCAATGACTTTGTTAACGACGCCAGGCAGACTCTTGATAAAATCATAGCTGCCATCTTTGACAATATACTCCACCGCGCCGCGCTGAATCGCCTGTGCGGCAGTGCGTTCATCTCCCTGACCGGTGACCATGACAACTGGAATTTGGTAACCGCGCTTTGCCATTTCACTGAGCACACTTAAACCATCACCGTCGGGAAGATTGTAATCCAGCAGCAGGGCATCGTAATGTCCGCCCGCCAGACAGCGCCATAATGCCTGCACGTTAAGCGCAGCATCCGCCTGGAAGGTGCCCACCAGACGTAAATATTCCGAGAGCATTTTCCCCAGGTCTTGATCATCGTCCACAATCAGAACGCGGTAAGAAGTGCTTAATGTTTGAGTAGATATTTCCCGTTGAACCTGCAGATTCGCCATATTCGCTCCACTTAAATTTTACCCCATTTTTACGAGTTGCAACCTAAGAAGTTGCTATGCTTTACCGTGCAATTCGCGTGCCATATTGGCGGTTTCCTGCCAGGATAAGGAGGAGATCGTTAATGAGTTTCGCAGGGCAGAATCGAGGGGTAGAACTTCAATGACCTGGCGCAGGTGTTCGGGGCTGCTGGTGGTTAAGAATCGAATGGGGGGATGCAGGGTTCCATCAGGATTGTGTAGATGATATTGGTTAAGCAAGCGCTGGGTCTGGCGTGCCACTGCCGGGGCAGGGTCGATTATGCGCACGCCTGGACCGGCGATTTCCTGAATTATTGGGGTTACAAAGGGGTAATGGGTACATCCCAGCACGACTGCGTCGATTCCCTGTGCCAGCATGGGATGAAGGGCGTTCTCCAGGATGGCACGCGTTTCCGCACTATGCAGCGCGCCGGCTTCGATCTGGGATACCAAACCCGCACAGGTGTCTTGTAATACTTTGACCCCTTTTCCAAAACGGGCCACGACCGAGGCATACAGCGTTCCCTGGAATGTTGCCTGGGTTGCCAGGACACCGACCACGCCGGATTGGGTCTGTTCAACCGCCGGTTTGACGGCGGGCTCCATGCCGACAAACGGCACACCGCGGAATTTCTCTCTTAAATAAGATAACGCCGCCGCAGAGGCAGTATTGCATGCGACGACGATGAGTTTACTTTTCTGATCCAGCAGATAACGGACAACGCCTTCCGAAAAAGACTGCACTTCTTGCAGCGGGCGCGCTCCATAAGGAACATGCGCCTGATCGGCTACAAAAAGCAACGCCTCCTGCGGGAGCAAGCGTTGAACGGCTTGTAAGACAGTTATTCCCCCAACACCCGAATCGAAGAGTCCGATAGGCTGTGGAGAATCCATCTTCTTACGGAATTAATTGAATTTCTGCTTGAGGCGGGCGCTCTTTCCGGTGCGTTCGCGCAGGTGGTAGAGCTTGGCGCGCCGTACGCGTGAGGCACGATGCACAACCAGCTTCTCGATGCGCGGCGAGGCAACCAGGAAAGTGCGTTCCACGCCGATCCCGTTGCTGGCGATACGCCGCACGGTGAAGGTTGGGGTGGTGCCGCCGCGCTTGCATAGCACGGTGCCCTTGAACTCCTGAATACGCTCGTTGCCGCCTTCTTTAATTCGCAGGAAGACGCTGACAATATCGCCGGGGTTGACATCCGGCACGCTTTCATTTTTCACAGCCGTTAGGCTCTGTATAATCTGTTCGCTCATGATAACTAACCCTTCTATCTTTAGGAATAAAACCATCCTCACGCGCCAATCAACTCAGGCGGAGCATGACGAAGGATGATTATATCACAGCCTGGAAAAAATGAGAAGGGAGAAATAAAAAACCGGAATGAGATATTTTAGGTAGGACGCGATATACTCAATCAAACAAGGCGTGCCTTTTTTCAAGAGGATTGAAGCAGGTTATTTGAATAGTTCAATAAAATCCTTCAGGGAAGAGATTTGGATTGCCTTGCGGTGAAGGTTTTTCAAACGGATAGGATCCTCGATGGCTTGCAGCTTATCTGCAATTTCTTGAGTTGCTAAGCCAAAGCGGTCGTTAAGAACATCTAATATGTCTTCCCGCCGGGACTGTAATATTCCTTCTTGTCGTCCTTCCAGTCGTCCCCGCAGTAAACCCTGCTGTAAACCTTGTTCTAAACCTTGTTCTAAACC
>JBAXBF010000318.1:0-3953 GCA_037142095.1 Chloroflexota bacterium | reverse complement strand
GGAATGTTGAATAGAATAAATAGAACACAAAGGGAATTTAAGAATATTAACCACGGAACACCCTGAATAAGATTTTATTTTCCGTGTGTTCTGTGTATTCCGTGGTTTGCGTCTCTTCTCTCCAGGTGATACAAATCACGGCAACGGAGCAGCCTTTTCCCACTTACCATTCTTCACCACCACGAAAGTTGGACCACTGGCATTACACTCGCCATTAGACTGGCAGGTGATCTTCCCAGACAGCCCGTTGTAGTTCTTCGTCGCGCGGACTGCTTTGATCAATGCCTCCCGCGGGATATAAAGATTGCCATCCTCCGCTTTGACCGCCGCTTTCTTGATCGCCTCGATCAGGACGGATACCACGTCATAACCACTCCAGGTATAAGCAGACAATTCGCCCGCCACCTGACCATAAGCTGACTTATAAGTTAGGTCAAATCTTGCCTTCGCATCCGAATCAACCGGTGACAACGTGGCTGCATAGACACCTTCGGCGTTCTTGCCTGCCAATTTCAGGAAGTCACTACTATAGGTGCCATCATCCGAGAAAAGGACCACCTTCTCCATACCGGCGTTTGCTTTCTGGTTGGCTATTAAGGCTGCTTCCGTATAATAACCGCCGTAAAAAATCGCATCCGGTTCCATGGTGCTTATGGAAGCCAGCATTGCGTTATACTCTTTCTCGCCAGAAATGATTATACTCTCAGCAACGATTTTACCACCCAGGCTCTTGAACACATCCCGAACCTTTTGAGCAACTCCTTTGCCATAAGGATCACCGTCATGCATCACTGCCAACTGCCTTACACTCAAGTTATTGAAAAGGTATCTGGCGGCATATTCACCTTGCATATCATCCGTAAACGCTATCCGGTTGAACACATCCTGATCTCCCCGCGTCAGATCACCACGAGTCGCAGAAGGAGACAGCATTGGCAGACGAGCCTTGTTATAGACCGGAATGGCAGTTATCGTCGCACCAGATAAGATATGTCCGGCAATGGCTACCACCTGCGGATCGGACACCATCTTGTTCGCTGCCGCTGCGCCGCCTTCAATGGAACCATAATCATCTTGAATCACCAATACGAACTTATGACCCTCTAATTCTCCGGCATCCTTAACTGCTATGATTCCGGCATTGGAAATATCCACGCCATACGCCGAAAAGTCACCACTCATAGGACCGCCAAAACCGATCTTGATCGTTTCGCCAACCTTAAAAACTGCACATTTCTTTTGATTAGCATCATCCTTACAGACTACCGGTATCGGTTTGGATGTCAAACTGGTATTGCCTGCTGGAACTGTCAGGATGGGTGCAGCCTGCGGCAAGGTTGCTGGAGGAAGGGTAGGAAATATTTGCTTTACAGTAGTGGCTGCTGATTGGACGGGAACCTGCGTGACGAAAATCACTTTCCCGGGTGGGGTCAGAATTTTAGCCAATAAATTAGCGATGAGCGTTAGCGAAACAATAATGACCAACAGACCTCCCAATACCCATATGACTGTCCGCAGGACTGATTTATTGGATTTAACAACGGGCACAACTGAGATTACCGGTGGTTGGGTTGTCTCCACCTGCAATTGAGGTAGCTGGCTGCCGGTTGAACGCGTTATCACCGAAGGTGCGGTTTGTTCAGGAAGGTTTTGCGGGATGGACAGCGGTTCGCTTACCGATTCAGATTCCGGGGACGGTATCGAAGGGATAGATGAGACTGCCTCCTCCTGAATAGTGAATGTATCAGAATATACACCCTTTTCTCCTCCTGAGGGTGCCATCGTTACGGTTTCCATAGTGACCGATTCCTGTGTCATTTTTTCCAATATTTCCGCAAAGGCTCCCATGTGCGCATAACGGTCTTCGGGTTTGCGTGCCAAAGCTTTGTAGATCACGTTTTCTACCCATTCAGGCAAGTCCGGTGCAAACTGATTCGAGCGCGGCAACGGTTCTGTATTCTGCTTCAGCATCACTGCCGCGGGAGTGTCGGCATCATATGGCACTCGCCCGGTCACCATTTCGTAGAATACTACGCCCAGGGCATAGATATCCGTCTGCGGCGAAATCTGGTTCATCCATTGTTCGGGCGCCATATACTTGGGTGTACCAAGCCCTACCCCTGTCCCGGTTAAGGTTTGCCCCATATCCAAATCCAGGATTTTCGCCACGCCGAAGTCTGTCAACATCGGCTGTCCTTTGTCGGTCAGCAGGATGTTGGCAGGTTTGACATCACGATGAATAGTTTCCTGTTCATGGGCATATTCGAGAGCACGCGCCACGGGCGCCAGTATGCGTGCCGCTTCTGTATAAGGAATGGGAGCTTTCTTGCGTGCTTTGAGCAGCTCTTTGAGCGTCCCACCCGGCAATAAAGGCATCACCAGATAGGGACTGCCCTGGTACTCCCCAAAATCCATCACTTTAACGATATTGGGATGCAGGAACTTCGCCATGCGCTTGGCTTCACGCTCGAAACGCACGATCATACGCTCCCATTGATTGGGTAAAATGCTCTCTTTGCGAATGAATTTGATGGCGACGTCACATTCCAAGCGCGTATCGAAGGCTTTATAAACCGTTGCCATACCGCCTTCGCCCAGCGGTGCGATAATATGGTAACGACCGACGGATTGACCTGACAGATCTGGCATAGAAACCTCCTCTTGTATCTATTATAAGGATACAACAATTTAAGGTTTTTTTCTATCTTTTTATTGAGTTACATTCGTAACCTCACTGTGAAAAATGGTCTTCCCATCGAGTGATAAATTCATTTTTAGCTTAAATTTTAATAAAGCCGCCGCCCAATACCCTTTCCCCTTCATAAAAGACGACCGCTTGCCCGGGGGAAATATCACGCAGGGGCTTCTCGAAACGGACATGTGCGCTGTCCAAAGCCAAGGGTGTAACCAAGCCTTCGACGAAGTCCGCCTTGTAACGGATTTTTACCAAGGCTCGGCAAGGCATTTCAGGCGCAATTCCGCTCATCCAATTGACGCTTACGGCATCGAGTTCGGTGCGCCCCAGTCTGTCCTGTGTGCCCACGATTAAGATGTTATTGGGGATGTCTTTATCGAGCACGTAATAGGGCTGAGGAGCAGCGATTCGGATGCCTTTACGCTGCCCGATGGTGTAGAACGCCAACCCCTGGTGCTTTCCCAGTACTTTGCCTGCTTCGTTCACAATGTCCCCTGGATGAACGGCTGTGGGAATATACTTCACCAAAAAGTCGCGGTAATCCCGGTCAGCGACAAAACATAAGTCCTGACTTTCCTCACGCGCCGCAACGGACAGATCCAGAGAACGGGCAATCTCGCGCACCTGGGGCTTATGTAATTCCCCCAAAGGAAAAAAGGTTTGCGCCAACTGCGCCTGAGTAAGCCTGTGAAGCATATAGGACTGGTCTTTGAGTTCGTCCATTGCCCGCAGGAGTGCGATTTTACCATCTGGTAGAGGACGGAGGCGAGCATAATGCCCGGTGGCGATGTAGTCAGCGTTAAAATTCTTCAATTTATCCAGCAAGAGACCCCATTTGATGGTTGGGTTACAGACGATGCACGGATTAGGGGTCGCCCCGCGGGCATATTCGTCGAGAAAATACTGCACAACCGCCCGCCGGAAAGGTTCAGCAGATTCCACTTCATAGAATGGAAAGCCCATCTTTTGCGCCACACGGCGCGCCTCTCCCGCCGATTCGGGTGTGCAGCATTTATTTTCATCTTCTCTGCCAGCTTCACTCCACAAATGCAGCATCACACCCGTCACCTGGTGCCCTTGCTGGACAAGCAAAGCCGCCGCAACGGCACTATCCACGCCGCCACTCATCGCCACAACTACTTTAGCCATAATTATCGAATGGTCTCTTAAGCCTCATCTTCCAGTAGTCCATGCGGAATCTCTTCAACATGGTACGGTGTTACCTGATAGACATAGTAGTTCAACCAATTGACATATA